>CAXTRP010000220.1:0-549 GCA_964246615.1 uncultured Caulobacteraceae bacterium
CGGCCTACGTCAAGCTGAACGAGCTGCAGCGTACGGCTGACAGCGAGCGCACCCTGTACGAGGGCGTGCTGAACCGGGTGAAGGAGACCCAGACCCAGGCCGTCACCGCCGAGCCCGACGCGCGGGTGACCAACTACGCGGTGGCCCCGCCCAAGCCCAGTTCGCCCAAGCTCCTGATCAACCTGCTGGTCGGCGGGCTGCTCGGCGCCGGCGCCGGCATCGGCGCGGTGATCCTGCGCCAGGAAACCGATACGGGCCTTCGCACCCTGGAAGACATCGAGGGACGGCTTCAAGTCCGCTACTTCGGCGCCCTGCCGACGCTGAAGTCCTCGGTGAAGCGGCCCGGCACCCGCAGCGCCCCAGACTCGCTTTCCCAGCACGCCTCTTCCAGCTTCGCAGAGTCGTTTCGAGGGCTCGCCGCCGCGCTCGTTCATTCCACCGGCGTCGTGGGACCCAAGATCGTCGCCCTGACCTCCGCCCTGCCCAAGGAGGGCAAGACGACCGCCGCGGTGTGTCTGGCGCGGATCATGGCCATGGCGGGGGTGCGAG
>CAXTRP010000220.1:559-5734 GCA_964246615.1 uncultured Caulobacteraceae bacterium
TTGGTCGACTGTGACCTGCGTCGCCCGTCCATAGGCTACACCTGCCGGCTGGCCCCCCAGGCTGGCCTCCTGGAGGTTCTGGACGGAAAGGCTACGCTGGACGAGGCGCTTTCCCGGGAGGACAAGACCAACCTCGCTATCCTGCCGCTGACCGGCCAGCCGGGCCAGGCCAAGAGCCCCCTGGCTTCGCCGGAGATGGACAGGCTTCTCGGTGAGCTGAAGTCCCGCTTCGACCTCGTGCTCCTTGACACCTCGCCCGTCCTGCCGGTGATCGAGAGCCGCCTGTTGGCGCAGAAGGCCGATGCGGTCGTCCTGATGGTGCGCTGGCGCAAGACCCCGCAGAAGGCGGCCGCCATGGCTATCCACCTCCTGCACGACCTCGGCGTCAAGATCGCCGGCGCGGCCCTCACCCGCGTGGACCTGAAGGCCCAGGCCCGCTCAGGCTTCGGAGACCCGACCTTTTACTATTCCAAGTACAAGGGTTATTACGTGAACTGATGTTTGGTAAGCGCGTCACTATACTGCTGTTCGGTCGCGAGAAGGCTGGTCTCGTTACAACCGTCTGGTGGTCGGTAGACTAAGTCCACTTGGCCGACGTTAGAAACAGCGCCTCACGCACAGCGGCGGGAGCGCTCGCGGCCACAGCCTAAGTATTCGCATCCTCCAGGCTCTTTCACACGAATGTCTAGAGCAGGACCATCCTGCTTGGAGCAGTCCATACTTTCCGTCTTGCCCGGACTTGTTCCGGGCATCCAGAGCACCGCATTCAACCGGCGCGCTCTGGATCCCAGGGACAAGCCCTGGGGAGACGGAACAGACGCGGTCCCGCCCAGCCTCATCCCGCTTCAGGCGAGTAGGTGCGCCGTCGAGCTAAACTTTGATGACCGGAATTGTGTCACCCGTATGCTATAATCTTGGTGAGGGATGGCTGTACTCACAGGTAAAGATCATGCAACGTCCGGGATGATCTGTCGCCCTGGCTCTTTTAAAAGCTCTTTCACAGGCATCTTGCAACAATAGGGCAAGATCATCCGCATTGATGAACGGGGATGGACGAATCAGTTGCCTTCCCGAGGCTCCAACGCCTCGTCGCCTTCAGCCACAACCGAAATAGGCACAGGGGCCACCTGACACACGCCGTGAGAACCCGTTGGCTCACGGAGTGTGTAAAATTACGTAACGCACGGGAACATTCAATGCGCCGAAGGCTTTCTGGACCATGAACTCCGGCGTCATGCTGGAGCGGGGAGGCCCCATGACCGCTGTAGAAGCCGACGCGTCCAGCCACTACTCGTACCCGCTTCTGACCTGGGGATCGACGCTCCTGGGCGCGGTCGTGGCGCTGATAACCTCAGTCATGCTGAACCTGCTAGGTGCTGCGATCGGGATCGCAGTCGCCGCGATCGGCCAATCCTCCAACACGTCGGCGACGGCCGGCATTGTTGGAATCATCTGGATCGGCATCGCCAATCTTGTCGCCTTGGGGTTCGGTGCTTGGGTCGCCGCTCGTTCGACGGCTAACCCGGACCATCATGGCGGAACGTTGCAGGGGATCGCGGTTTGGGCGGTCACGTCCTTCGCTGTCCTGTTTCTCGCCGGCTCAGCCATATCGGGCATCGGCGGCGTGATGATGAAGACGGCCGGGATCGCTGCTACCGCGTCGAGCGGTACGATCGCTCAGCAAGCAAATCGGCCCGACACCGAAGCCCGCGCCCAGACGTCGGCGCAGGATGCACAAGCGTCGATGCAGCAGAATGCGGCGGCGATACAGGATGGCGCGACCAAGGCGGCCGGCGCAACGGCTGCCGCCGTCTTTGGGACGTTCCTGGCGATGGTGCTGGGCTTGGTCGCAGCGATCTATGGCGCTCGCATGGGAGCTCAGCACCCGAACTGGGCAGACCGTCCCCGCTACACGTACGTCGAACGTCGTCACTAAGACTGATCGGCCTCGCGGGGCCGACGGTTTAGCGCTCAGATTTAAAAGGAAGAACGACATGTCAGACGATCAGATTGAAGGTGGTTTAAAGAAGGTCGCGGGCCATGTTCAGGACGGAGTGGGCGGCCTGACGGGAGATGAGGCCACCCAGGCGAAAGGCAAGCTCAACGAGGCGAGCGGCACGATCCAGGACACGATCGGCAAGGTGAAGGGGCAGACCCAGGACGCTTACAACAAGGCCAAAGATCAGGCCTCAGAAGCGATGGGCCAAGCCAAGGATAAGGCGCAGGATTTCTCCGGTGATCTGGAGGAGCGTGTACGCAGTCAACCCTTGGCGGCCATCGGCATGTCGTTGGGCGTCGGCTTGGTTCTTGGCCTCCTGCTGCGAGGCGGCCGCAAGGCGGACTAACGGGCAAGTAACGCCGGAGCTTAAACACCGGCGTTACGCCCAACCGGAATTCTGCCCGGCCAGGCGTTCGAGAGTCTTGGCCGGGCTGAAGGCCGGGACAAGTCGTCGTCTAAGCAGGCCATGTCGAGGAGCCATCCTCGGTGACAAGTTGGAAGCGGACATGACCATCGAGACGCCAGTTGAAGACGATCTGACCCTCGCGCTGGTCGCGGAGCGCGCGACCGTCTCCAAAGAAGCCGTCGAAACCGGCCGGGTGCGTATTTCTACTCACGTGGAAGAGCACCAGGAATTGGTCACCGAGGCGCTACGCCGCGACGACGTGGTGGTCGAGCGTCGATCTATCAATCGGATCGTGGAGGTTGCGCCAGCGATCCGGCGGGAGGGCGACACCGTGATCTACCCGATCGTGGAAGAGACGCTCGTGGTCGAAAAACGCCTCCTGCTTAAAGAAGAGATACATATCATTTGCACCTCCCGCGTCGAGACCTTCGAGCAGGAAGTGACCCTCCGCGCCATGCACGCAGACGTGCAGCGTACGCCCACCCCAACCCCCAACCCCGCCCCCCGGGATCAAGAGGAAGTCTGAAATGCCTCGTACACTCAGCGCCATGTTCGAAACCAGAACCGCCGCCGAAGCAACCCGCGAGAAGCTGGTACAAGCCGGCGTAAGCAACTCCGAAATCGACCTTCAAGACGAAGGCGCCTATTCGACCGGAGACACGGCTCCTCACAAGGAAGGCCTGATGGCTGGCATCAAGAGCATGTTCGGCGCCCATGACGACCATCAAGCCTACGCCGAGGGTATGAGTCGCGGTCACGTCCTGCTCAGCGCCACCGTCGCGGACGCCCAAACCGACAAGGCCATCCAGGTGCTGGAAGCCAGCGACGCCATCGATCTGGATGCGCGTGAGAACGAGTGGCGGCAGTCGGGCTGGAATGGTCGCGCCAACGCCTACGCCACGCCGACAACCGCCTCGGCGACGGCGACCGGCGACGAGACCATCCAACTCGCCGAAGAGCGCCTTGTCATCGGCAAGCGCGAAGTCGAGCGCGGCGGCATGCGCGTTCGTTCCTACATCGTGGAGACCCCGGTCAGCGAGCAGGTCACCCTGCGCGAGGAGACTGTCGGTATCGAGCGCCGTCCGGTGAACCGCGCTGTCGGCGTGGGCGACGACGCCTTCCGCGACCGCTCCATCGAGATGCGCGAGACCGGCGAGGAGGCGGTGGTCGGCAAGGAGGCTTTCGTCACCGAGGAGATCGGTCTTCGCAAGGACGTCGGCCAGCGCACCGAAGAGGTCCGCGACTCGGTGCGTCGCACCGAAGTGGAGGTGGAGCGGGTCGAAAGCGCGGCGACGGACAGGCCTGTCACGAGCCAGCCGACCACAAAGCCCTTCTGAGCTAATGGGCGGAGCGCAGCAGCGCTCCGCCCACCTGCTGCAACAAGAGGCCGCTTAGGCGGTTCAGACGACAATAGGGACTGAGCGATGACCAGCAACGATCCGAATGGGCGCGACGTGCACGGCACGTCGAAAATGACGGCCGTGCCGAAGAAGAATGGCAGGGCCTGGCTCCCCTGGCTGATCGGTGCGCTCGTGCTGCTGGCCTTGCTGCTGTTTCTGGCCCGGAGTTGTGGCCACAACGAAGCCGCAACCACGACAAACACGACCGAGACTACGACAACGACCAATACGGCTTCATCCGCCGCCTCCACGCCGCCGGTCGCGGTCGAGCAGGTGACCCTGCCCAACGGCAAGACGGTGGGCCTGGAGCCGAAGACGCTGAACTACGACCTGCAGCGTTACCTCGCCTCTACAGCGCCGACGCCGCAGACCTTCACCTTTGATCGGCTGAATTTCGCCACGGCCTCCGCCGCTCTGCCGTCGGACGCCCAGGACACCGTCACCGCCCTGGCGCAAATCCTTACGGCCTACCCCAAGTCCAAGGTCAAGCTCGCCGGCTACGCAGACAGCACTGGCACCGACCCGCAGAACATCCAACTGGGCGCTGCGCGTGCCGAAGCCGTGGCCAAGGCGCTGGCGGCCCAAGGCGTTGCAGCCGATCGCATCCGGACCGCCACCGGCGGGTCGAGCAAGCCCGTGGATACCAACAGCACCAGCCAGGGCCGCGCGGAAAACCGCCGGACCGAGCTGACCGTGCTGGCGAAATAGCCAGCGCAGACAGGAGACATCGACATGCACACGTTCACCGCCCTGTTTGACCGTCAGGCCGACGCCGAGGCTGTACAGGCCAAGCTCGAAGCGCTCGGCATCATTGATCTCGACCACGACCTCCACACCAAGGACAGCGACGCCTTCGATCGGGAGGGCTACTCCGATGACGCCCAGCCGGGATTGTGGGGATCGCGCAAGGGCGCTGCTCCGCCGTCGGAGGACCGTCACCTCTATGAGGAGGCGATGCGCCGGGGCGGTTTCCTGCTGACCGTCAACAGCGACGACGCCGAAGCCGCCCGGGTGCATCAGGTCCTGGAAGGCTCCAACGCCGTCGACATGGTCGAACGCGAGCGAGAGCTGAAGTCCACGGGCTATGCGGCGCCGGCCGCGGCGCCTGCGCCTGTAGCGTCCGCAGTCGGCGCCGACGAAGTCATTCCCATGGTCGAGGAGCGCTTGCGGGTCGGTACACGCCAGGTGGATCGCGGCGGCGTCAGGGTCCGCGCCTATGTGGTTGAAACCCCTGTCAAGGAGCAGGTCTCCCTTCGGGAAGAGCATGTCGACCTGGAGCGCAGGACGCTGAACACGGCCGTCGCGGACTCAGCCGACCTGTTCAAGGAACGCTCCGTGGAGCTGACCGAGACTGCGGAAGAAGCTGTGAT
>CAXTRP010000221.1:0-5732 GCA_964246615.1 uncultured Caulobacteraceae bacterium
GGCCCCGGCAGCGCGCGGGTAATGCCCCGCAGCCGGCAGTGCCGGGCGGAGGCGGACCGCGCGACTGGCCGCCCCGCCTCCCACAGGCGCGCGGCGGCCTCCAGCCGCTCGCGGGGCGCGACCACCTCGCGCGCTGCGCGCCGCCCGACCGGCGCGTCCGGACCGTCCACTAGCGCATTGGTCGCGTCAATCAGCCGGTGCTCGCGCAGGTGATCGAGCACCGCTTTCCAGTCGCCGTCGCCGAAGGTGTGGACGACCACCCGGTCATCCTGCAGCAGTAGGGACACCGACCGGTCCGCCGCGCTGTGGCCGGGCGCGGGGATATTGGCCCGCCGCCCGCCGTCATAAAGCTCGCCGCCCAAGGTCTGAACGATCGATCGCAGGGACATGGCTCCGCCTCCTCAAAGGGTCCACCCTCCTGGTCCCTCCCTTCAGCTCCCGGACGGGGCGCTGCGGGGTGTCCCCGCTGGAGGGGGTCGCCCAAGACGCCGTGGCGGCTAGGGCGCAGGGGGAGGGCGCTCCCCCCTCAACGATCACAATATCCAGCAGTAATGGCGCGATATGCGCTAAAGTATCATCTTTGGCCCATCACAACCGATTGTTCAGCCTTTGGGCAGGACGGGACTGTCGATTCAGGGTAGCCGTTCGCACCTGTGGGAGCTTGAGTGTGCCGGACGTGAAGGACAGAGCAGGCGTGGTCGAAGCCGATCGCCAAGACGAAGCGTGGATCCAGGGCTCGAACGCGGAGCAGGCCATCCGCGTGCGCAATCTCACCATGCTGCGCGGCCGCGGCGTCACCCTGACCGAAGTCCGCCTGCTCGAAGGCCTCGACGACACCTGGACCATCTGGGTGCGCCTGTCAGACCGCACCGGGGAATTTCGGGTCAACCTGGCCAAATCCGACGAGCCGCGCACCTACCGCGATGTCGCCCTGGCCCTGGCGGCCGTGCGCGACGAGTTTGGATTCTACGGCACGATCAGCTGCTCGACCGAACGCAGGCCCCAGGCCTCGGCCTAGCCGAGCCCCGCAGCCGACCCCATGCCGCTGCGCTTCAACGCCCTGTTGCACCAAGCCGGAATCGACCCGGCCACGGTGCGCCTATTGCGCCACCAGGACGCCCGCTCGGCCAAGGGCCGCACGCCCTATGCGCTGTGGCGCGACGATCGCCCCGCCTTCGAGACCTACCAGGAGGGCCAGAGCTTCTCGAACCGGGCCAAGCTCAAGGGAGACTACTGGGCGTCCTTCGTGGTCTCCCCCGGCGGCGAGACCCTGCTCGCGGGCTTCTACCAAGCCCGCTACGCCGGCGTGAACGCCGAGCCGCGACTTTGGCCGCACGCCGAAGGCGTCAATGCGGCCGGGACCTGCGACGTCTACGCCCTGACCCTGGACGAGCGGCTGAACGACCTTGCCGGGCGCCTGGTCATCGCCTGGGGCGACGCCGAGCGCGCCTGGATTCAGCGCGCCGACAACCAGGACAAGACCGTGCTGCAGGTGCGCGAGGCCTTCCGTGAAGCCGATTTTCCCGGCTTCGTTCGCTTCCTCTCTCCCCTTTCAAAGGTCGAGGGCCTGCCCGCGGCCTGGATCGCGGCGCTGTCGGCCTCGCGCGGCGTCTACCTACTGACCTGCCCCAAGACCCGCGAGCAGTATGTCGGCAGCGCCTCGGGCGCCGGCGGCTTCCATGCGCGCTGGATGGCCTATGTCCGCGACGGCCATGGCGGCAATGTCGGCTTGAAAAGCCGCGATCCTAGCGACTACCAGGTCTCGATCCTGGAAGTGGCCGGATCGGCGGCCACCCCGGAGGACGTCCTGGCCATGGAAGCTCTGTGGAAACAGAAGCTGCAGAGCCGGGAGATGGGGCTCAACAAGAACTAGCGCTTTTGCGTGCCTGGATCACGCCTCGGCTTCCTGATCCTCGTCGTCTTCCTCGACCTCCGGCTCGAGGCGATCAGCGAGGGCCACCAGGCTGAGAAGGTGATGACGCAGCTCGGAACGAACGTCGAGCGCACGGACCTTCTGGTCAAAATAAAGGGCGCAAAGCGCCGTGGGCAGCCGATCAACCGCAAGTTCGTAGTCCCAACCGACGTACTTCAGCACGCCCGCGTCCTGCAGGGTCGCCAAAATGTCCGAGACGCGCTCAGAGCGGCCGGCCGCCTCGCCAGCGAAGTCTTCCCACTCGCTCCACAGGTCGGTCAGGTCCGTCGTCTTGACCTGCAGATCACCGCCGAAAGCTTGGCAGACCAAAGCCACTAGGAAAAAGGCGGTATCCGGGGCTTCGGCGTCAAGCTCGTCGATCGCCGAGGTCAGAACCTTGTCGTGGGCGCACAGGAGACGGGTTGATCGGGCCCAGATCTCCATCCCGTCCATCTCGAACAAGCCGAGCGCGTCGGTCGGCTCGATGATCGTGCAGGGTTTGAAATTCTTCAGCTGCGAGCAAAGGGTGCGGATGCGGGACTGGTGTTTGACCGCGTCGACGCAGGGCACGATGTAGAACTCGTCGACGCCAACATTGGCGACGGCCTCCCCATGCTGCGCCTTTAGCTTCGAGATCAGGGGGAGGGTTTTCCTCTCCCACTGGACGAACTCGTCTTCGCTTTTGATTTGAATGCCGGCGCGGCGGGATTGGCCGTTTCGGTCCTCGTATTTCAACAGGACATCCACGCCATCGTCGCTGAAGCCCTGGATGTCATGCGCCTCGTGCCCGTAGGCTCGGTAGACATCGAGCATCGTGTTTACCTGCAGGCTGAACTTTGGACACAGGTCCTTGTCGTGCTTCAGCCTAGCGAAGCGCCCGGTGGCCTCTGGCGTGACCCTACGGCCCTTCATCAGCTCAGCGAGCAACTCGCCGGGGTTCAGCTCGTCGGTAATGAACATGCACACCTTCCAGCGGGCGGGTTGATCCGCGAGATTATCACCTCGCCCGCCTCACAGCGCCGGAAGCTGGGTTTCAAACAACGTGGCGCGGACGGCGAGTTTGATCCCGTCGACCAGACGGCCAGCGAGGCGCAACTGATCGTCGGCGGCAGCCTCGTCGCCCGGCTCAGCGATCTCCTCTGCGACCGCCCATCGTTTCTCATTGGCGTCGGCGATGTGGTCGCGGGCTTGGCGCATCTTCTCAAGTAATGGCTCTGCGATGAAGACGCCAATTAAGATGATGAATTTACTATAGGAGGTCAGCGCTACCCGCGAGGCAATGATCGCCCGGTCCCGACGCATTTTCGTGTATTGTGCATACCAATCCGGAGCCACCTTCAGCCTGGCCTTCTGAAAGTCGGCCAAGTCTTCCCCGTCGATGAATTCGGCGAGGGCCTCCGGATCGTCGGTCTTGAAGTGGGGGTAGATGGCGCCGCTGCCCCGCGCGTCCTGCGATGCGCCCATGGCCTTGTTCAACAAGCCCCAAGCCTCAGGAAGCGCTTCGTATTCGCGATGGTGGAGCTGAGACGCGCGGTCGAGAAGCCGGCCGACTTCAGCCTTCAACCGATCGGAGTCGCGTTGATAGGCGGCCTTCGCGGCCAGTAGCTCCTTGGCAAAATGGTCCTCGATCCATTTTGCCCCGAGCCAACGAAAGAGCCCGAAGGCGGCGATCGCGGCGGCTCCGGCCGTGATGCCTGTCTGGCCGACCCAGGCGATGGCCTGTTGCAGGATGGGGTTCATCATTTTTTCCTCAAGGTGATGGTCACCCGTTCGACGAACACGTCCGCTGCCGCGGCTGCCGCCAAAAGGTCGGGGACGAACTCCTGCCGGATACGATCGGCGACCATGCCGCTCGGTGTCGACAGCATCAGGACCCCGTCGGTCACCCCGTGGAAACCCACGCGGCCGAACCAGCTGCCGAATTTCCCCTCCCGGATGATCCGGCGCAACGCGCCGGCGATTTCCTGCCATTTGGGGTCCTCCGTGCCCGGCGGCGCCACCAGGTCCTCGGCCAGCCGAGCGGCCTGGGCCTCGCCGGGGTCAGCGGCACCCGGCGCGGTCAAATCCGGCGGCGGGATTGTCCCCTTGGCCTTGAGGATCCGCGCCAGGTTGAACCGAAGGTCGGCGGCGCCTCGGTCCTGGAGGGTCAGCTTGCCGAAGTAGCCGCACGGGGCGTGGACCTCCGGGTCCTCGAGCGCGATGGCCAGCATCACCAGCACGCGGATGCCGTGCTTGCGCCAGCCCCACAGCGCGGTTTGATTGTTGTTGCGCTCCGGCTGGGGCAGGAATTCCGCGGCCGCGGCCGCCACCCGGGCCATGTCCTGTGGCGAGGCGTTGGCCGGGTCGGCCAAGAGGGCGGGAGTTACCAGCGGCGCAAGGCGGGGACACACCTGCGCGGCGGTCCTGAGCTCCTTGCGGACCATTTCCGCGTACACCGAGGGCGCCAGGATCGCGCTGCCCAAACCGCTGGCTCTTTTCGGAGAGCCAATGGCGCTTTCCTGCCGGCTGGCGAGACGTTTGGCCGAGGATTTCCTGTCCGTGCCGTTCTCGGACCTCGTAGAGGGCCGCGGCTTTGTATCACTTCGCGGCGGAGCCGCGTCCGCGTCTCGTACAGGATAACTGGAGTTATTATGGGACTGTTCTAGGGGCCGGGATTCCGGCGCCCGGGCGCTATATTTTGTCGGGAAGGCTACCGTCTCTGAATAGGCTGCCCTGCGGGCGGCCATCGCCTCGCGGATCCCGTCGTCGATACCTTCCAGATCACCCAGGCGCGCCAGCAAAGGGCGCAGGTCGTAAGCTTCGGGCCCAGCCGGCCGGTTGGCGCGGGTGTAGTCGCGCACCATGAAGCCTGCGGCCTCCAGCGCCTTGCGGTTGGCCCGGGCCTGGCTCTCGCTGCAGCCCAGGTATTCCGCCACCAGGGTGGTGGAGGGCCAAACGCTGGCGCTGTCCTGCTCCAGGCGATCCTGGTTCAGGTGCTCGACATAGAGCAGCAGCGTCATGCGCTGCGGAATCGAAAGGCTCGGCGTGCCCTTCAGCACGGCGGCCTGCACGCGGGCGATGGATTCTCCCGGCGACCAGCGCCAGCCGTCCGCCGTGGCGCACACTTCGGGGAAGTTGTCCGCGCGCTTGGCAAAGCCGGGCCGATATCCATCGGATTGGGCGGTTTGCATGGTGTCCCTTCAGGTCGGGACGAGCCAAATCACGGGCTGAAGTCGCCTTGAACGGAGGCCATAGGTCTCCAGTCCGAGCCTTGACGGTGTGTGAAACCCCGTCTATTTTGGCTCAGATACAACGCCGCCTCGACAACGGCTCTGCGATTTCCGAAAGCCCTCCAGCGTCAACTGGGGGCTTTCGCCGTTTTAGGTCTCGTCGATTAAGTCACGGGTTTGGTCCTGGGTTGGGCCCGGCGGCGCCGGACGGATGATCGCCTGGGCGCGGATGCGCCGGCGGAAGCTGCGGATCAGGGTGAAGGCATCGGTGTCGTCCTCTTGAGGACGAGGCCGTCAGCGGCGGGTTCAAGACGACGGCCGCAGGAAAGCGCTTGGGGTCTTGACGTCGAATCTCGTGACGCCTAGCCTGTCCCCATCATGAGCTGCTCCTACTCAGCCTGATCGAATTTCACGAAGACCCTCGGTTGCCGCCGGGGGTTTTCGCCGTTTAGGGCCTCGTCGTTCTAAGTCATCACGGAGGTCTCCAAGACACGCCTCGTCGGGCACGCGCCGCGCCCGATTCGGCAGCGTCGATGGTGCGATGAGTCTGTCGCCGACCATAGGGTCGGCCAGGCACCGAAACCGTCGTTTTAGCCCCTGCGGCGCGATTC
>CAXTRP010000222.1:0-5730 GCA_964246615.1 uncultured Caulobacteraceae bacterium
TCTGACGCCTCCGCGTCCTTCAGCCCGCCCCGAGCAGAGGTGAGGTCCTGCAGGAAGCGTGAGAGCATGTTGCGTTCGTCGGGGGTCATGACGCCGTTCCAAGAGGCCGGGGCGATCCGATCGCCTCGACCCCCTATGTGGTCGTCATCCCCGAAGCCGTCCAGTCGCGCGGCGGGTTAAGCTTCGTTCATCCGAAGCGGGGCCGCGCGCAACGGACCTCAGGCGGCCTGCCGCTAGGCTTCGACGTCGTCTTCCTGGCCTGCGGGCTGGACCACGGGCGGCTCGGGAACGGCTTCGGCGACCGGCGCGCCGGCGTCGAGATGGTAGAGGACGAAATCCACGGCGGTCACTCCCTAGGTCGCACCCTCTGCGGAGCGCGTTGAGTTCCCTATCGCGGCGGCCTTCGGAGGCGGCAACCTTGAACTAGCGCCCACCCCCTGCGGCCGATCTGCGCAGCTTCACCTCCGCGGCGGTGCGGGCCGCCGGGTCGCCCACGTGCATCCACTCGCCGTTTAGCTCGACGCCGTACAGCCGCCCCTCCCCCGCCAGCCGCCGCCAGATGCGCGAGGTGGAGAAGACCGCATCCGGCTCGGCCGCGGCCAGGGCCGGCTTGAACACCTGCACGCCGCAGAAGGCGTAGGGCGCGTCCGCCGCCTCGCCCCGAAAGGCCAGCCGCCCGTCGGCGCCCATGAAGAAGTCGCCCGGGCCATCCAGCCCCGAGGCCCGCTCCGTCCGGGTGACGAGCAGACAGGCGTCCATCCGCAGAGGGTCGAAGCCCTGCGCCAAGGCCGCCAGCGCCGGGGTTCCCTGCTCCAACCAGACGGCGTCGATGTTGGCGGTGAACACCGGCTCCAGGCCGAGCAAGCCTGCAGCCGCCTTCAGCCCGCCCCCGGTCTCCAGCAACCGTTCGCGCTCGTCGGCGATGACGATGGAAGGGGCGCCGGAGCGGCCGCGCAGGTGCGCCTCCAGCCGATCCGCGAAGGCGTGCACGTTGACCACCGCCCGGCTCACTCCGGCCGCGGCCAGGCGGTCCAGCATGTGGTCCACCAGCGGCCGGCCCATGACGCTCACCAGCGCCTTGGGCCGGTCGTCGGTCAGGGGGCGCATGCGCGTGCCTAGCCCCGCGGCCAACACCATGGCGGTATGCGGCAGGGTCATGCGCCCACGCCCTCAGGCACATGGCGCTCGAACCAGGCCTTGAGGCCCGCAAGCTCCGGGTGCGCAAGGTTGCGGGTCAGCAGCCGGCCCATGCGCGGCAGGAAGGCGCGGTAGCGGGGCTTGCCGTCGCGCACCACCAGCCGGGCGAACAGGCCTGCGATCCGAGCGTTGTTCAGCGCCGCCAGCCCGGCGTAGTCGGCCAGGAAAAGGTCACGGTCCATGCTCGCGCCTGCGACGGCGAGATAACGCGCCAGCATGGCCGCCTCCAGATCGGGCTCCACGTCCCGCCGGGCGTCCTGCAGCAAGGACAGCAGGTCCCAGGCCGGGTGCGCCCGCACCGCATCCTGGAAGTCGAGCAGCCCCACGCGCGCCAAGCCTGTCCGGTCGGGCAGCCACAACAGGTTCTCCGCATGGTAGTCGCGGTGGGTGAAGGCGGTCGCACCGGCCTCGCCTTGCGCCTGCACCGGGGCCCACAGACGCTTCCAATCCGCCCGCGCCGCCTCTCCGAACTGCGCCAGGCCGGCGTAGCGTGGCCACCAATCCAGGAACAGGTCCACCCCCGTCTGCAGCGCCAGGGCGTCGTAGGTCAGCAGCGGCCAGGCGCCTCCGCGCACGGGCAAGGCCTCTGGCGGCGCCTCCCGGTGCAGCCGCACCAGCACATCGACGGCTGCGGTGTAGAGCGGCCCGGCCGCCTCGCCGGCCTCGATCCGCCGGGCGTAGAGCTCATCGCCGAGGTCCTCCAGCACCGCCAGTCCCGCCGCGCCGTCCCAGGCCACCACCTCCGGCGCCGAGAGCCCGAGGCCTCGGAGCCACGCCGCCACGGCTGCAAAGGCCTCCACCCGCCCCGCCGACAGCCTGGCCAGGGCGTTGTAGCCCGCCGCTCGACGCGCCTGCGCATCAGCGTCGGGCCCCGCCGGCGCGCTTTCCGCAGCCTGTGGCGCATCCATCAGCATGAGCGGCGCCGCGCCCGCCCGCACCAGGCGCACGTAGCGGCGCGTCGAGGCGTCCCCCGGCAGCGGCCGCCGCTCGGCCGCGCCCAGGCCGGCCCGGGCGAGGAAGGCGTCGATGCGCGCCGCACGCGCGGTGTCCAGATCAGTCGTCAAGGGTCCTCGCCTTTTCCCGCCAACGTCCAAGCCCGCGCCAGCGCGCCAGGCGCCCGCGATCCTCCTCGTCCATGGTCAGGGCGACCTCCAGTCGGTCCGGCGGCAGCGCCCCTTCCAGCCGCTCGCTCCACTCCACGACCGCGGCGCCCACGTCCAGCGCCTCGTCCAGCCCGATCTCGAACGCCTCCTCCGGCCGCTTCAGCCGGTAAAGGTCGAAATGGGCGATGGAAAATGCTGGGCCGTCATAGGTCTGCATAAGGGTGAACGTAGGGCTCGGCACGTCCAGGTCCGGCCGGGTGAGGGCGCGCACCAGCCCGCGCGCCAGAGTGCTCTTGCCCGCACCCAGCGGCCCGAACAGGCACACGGCCTCACCCACGGCGAGCCGGGCGGCGAGCCTGGCGCCAAGGGCTTCCAGACCCTCGGCGGACACGAAGCGCTTCCAGGGGCTGAAGGGCTGAAGGGCCTGCATGGACGCGCGGTTTCCCATGCGCTATCGAGCCCCGCAAGCTTGCGGCGACGCTCGGCGCAGGGTGCTGGCGCGACGGAGGCGACCGATTGGCGGACATGGACGGCCGCCAGTTCGTCGCCTCGCGAAAGCCCGTCGATGCCGGTAAGCTGGCCGGCATTCTTACCTCCACAAAGGAGGTGGCGGTTTGAGCGCCGCCTTCCTCCCTCCCCATCCCTTCAGCGGACGCCATGGCCAAGATCACCTACATCGAGTTCAACGGGATCGAACACGTCGTCGACGTGAAGCCCGGCCTGACGGTCATGGAAGGCGCGGTGAAGAACAACGTCCCCGGCATCGACGCCGACTGTGGCGGGGCGTGCGCGTGCGCCACCTGCCACGTCTATGTGGACGCAGCCTGGGCGGACAAAACTGGCGCGCCCTCGGCCATGGAGGAGAGCATGCTCGACTTCGCCGAGGCCGTGCAGCCGAACTCCCGCCTCTCCTGCCAGATCAAGGTCACCGAAGCCCTTGACGGCCTGTCGGTGAAGATGCCGAAAAGCCAGCACTGAGACGCGGCTGCAGGCAGGCCCGGACCAGCTTCCGCCCCAGGTGGAAACCGGCTAAGCGAAGCGCCGCGCGGCCCGGTAGCTCAGCAGGATAGAGCAGCGGTTTCCTAAACCGGAGGTCAGGGGTTCGAATCCCTTCCGGGCCGCCAGGCAGTCATGCGCGCCGCCTCTCTTGTTCAGAGACTGCCGAGCGAACTTCACGCACAATCCAAACCGGAGCCCATGGCAGACCCAGCGCATGGCTGCCATTGTGCAGGGTTGGTCGCGTCTCTGTCGTATCCCGGCACACTAATTCGTACGCGAAGTCAGCCCCTTATCCCCAGAAGTTGGAGCCCAGGCGCGACCAGTGACTGCATGCTCAGGGCGCAGCCGCAGTGGTCGTCTCCGCTGCAATCGGACGAGCTGAAGCCCTCATATCGAGCGCCTCGCACAGACCAAACCGGATCTCGGCGGAGTGAACTTGCCCGCCGCAAAGGCCTAAAACGAGCACTCTTGAGCGCCTGTCTCCGGCCGTTTTAAAATCGCTCCGGTTTGCGAATGAGCAGGGAAGTCTTTCCCTGGTAGCAGGGTATTTTGCAGGGAAGTTACGCCTACGCGGGCCTTCGCACGGCGGCGAACGAGCCGGTAGCCATGCCGTCACAAGGGGTTAGAACGCTGATCTGTAGGTGATGCGCTTCGGGAGCAGGGTATCCCGGCAGACCTACTCTGCCAACGAGGTCGGCACAGTCAGGCCGACTTGAGCCCGAGCCAGACCCGCTGGTCAGCCCAGGAAAGAGGCAGCTCCCCACCGATCAACCGCTCAGAAGTTAGTGTTGGGGGAACCCGGCCCTCGATCAAGGCGCGCTGCAGATCGGGAGCCAGGAAAGCGAGCCGTCCAAGGTTGCGGTGGTAGGAGGCGTCCGCGGCGCGTGGATCGACAAGCGCGCCGGGCTCGGTGAGGGGCGAGGCGCCGTGTCGCTGCTGCACCCGGTGGGCCGAGCGCAGCAGCGTCAACAAAGCTGGGGATGGTCGTTGGACCGGCGAAGGATCGAGCTGTTCGCCGTGGCCATCGGTCAAACGGGTGCGCCCACCTCGAACCCGCATGCTGAAAGGCAAGCGGAGTCTGATCGCTGTCTTGCCCGGTTCCCAGACCGCCCGCTCGCCCGGTCCCAGCCGCTGCTGCAGCGCTTCCAGGGCGAGCTCAGGATGGTCTGCTCCAAATAGCGTGTCAGAGATGAGGACGAGCTGCGTCTCCGCGGAGCGCAGCTCCAGCCGTTGGACCAGGGCGGGGAGATCGGCAGGCTTCAACTCTGGGCGACCGCTGAGGCGCACCAGCTGTTTGACGATCGCCGCTTCCAGCGACGCGGCTCCGGCCCGCAACAATTTGCGGAAGTCACGCCCTTCGGCAGAGCCGCCCGCCTGCAGCGCTGCGCTGATGTAGTAGCGGTAAACCCGTCCATGCCGCCCGTAGGCGAAGCTCGGACCCATGGGCTCGCCCTGCGCGTCGAACACGCGGCCGGCCAGGGGGGAGGTAATGCTTGCCCTGGGACGAGCGCGGTGTTGGACACGATTGGTCTCGAGTCTGCCGGCCACGGCCTGGAACAGGTCCGCGTCGACGATGGCGGCGTGGCGGCCGGGATGGACCAGCTGCTTGTGGACGATCTCGCCGCGGTAAAGCCGGTTCTGCAGGATGTGGAAGAGGGCGCCCCGTCCGATCGGAGCGCCGCCCATGGCTTGGCCATCGCTGCGTGTCCAGCGTTTGGACCGCACCCCTTGCGCCTGCAGCTCGTCGCGGAGGCGATGCACCGATCCGAGCTCGAGATAGCGCCGGTAGATGGCGCGCACCGTCTGCGCCTCAGGTGCGTTGACCACCAAGGATCGCTCCTCGGCGTCGTAGCCCAGAGGTACAACCCCGCCCATCCACATGCCCTTCGCTTTGGAAAGCGCGATCTTGTCTCGGATGCGCTCGCCGGTGACCTCGCGCTCGAACTGAGCAAACGAGAGCAGCACGTTCAGCGTCAGCCGGCCCATCGAGCTCGTGGTGTTGAACGCCTGGGTGACCGACACGAAGCTCACCGCCTTCGCGTCGAAGCGCTCCACGATCTTTGCGAAGTCAGCTAGGGCCCGGGTCAGCCGGTCGACCTTGTAAACCACCACCACGTCGATCCGTCCGGCGTCCACGTCCGCCATCAGCTTTACGAGCGCCGGCCGCGCCATGTCGCCGCCGGAGAAGCCGCCGTCATCGTAGAGGGTGGGGAGCAGCCGCCACCCCTCCCCTGCCTGGGAGCGGACGTAGGACTCGCACGCTTCGCGCTGGGCATGCAGGCTGTTGAACGACTGCTCCAGTCCCTCATCACTGGACTTGCGGGTGTAGACGGCGCAGCGCAGCCGACGTTCGCTGGGGGCCGCGTCCAGGGCTGGGCGCTTGGCGCGGCTCATGGGCGAACGCTCTGGGGCTCTCGCAGGCCGAAGAAGC
>CAXTRP010000223.1:0-5721 GCA_964246615.1 uncultured Caulobacteraceae bacterium
TGGCGAACAGGGGCGTCAGGCCCACCACCACCTGCACCACCACCGCCCCCACCAGTCCGACGCCAAGCAGGCCCAGCGCCGCCGCCGTGGTCCAGGCGAAGCGGTGTACGTCGCGGTTCAACGGCGCGCGGTTCTCCGCCGCCATGAACACCACAGGCGCCGCATGGCCCGGCAGGAAGGCCAGCAGCGCTGCGGCCCGCAGCGGCTCGCGACCGTCCTGCGCGGGTCCGGTGGTGTCGTAATAGACGGGCGCGCCGGGATGCGCCTGCAGCTCTGCGACCACCGCATGCGGCGCGGCCAGCACCTGATCCCACAGCGAGCGCGAGCGGGCCAGCGCGTGCAGCCGGCCGTCGCCGGGCCAGTCGCTGATCTGCCAGTATTTGCCGGAATAGGCCCGGGTCGCGCGATCGTCGGTGATCGGCGGCGCGCTTACCGCTCCGTTGGCTTCCACGCCGGCGCCTGCGTACAGGCCGTTGGCGAGGTCGGACAAGTCGGTGTCGAAGCGGCTGATGGCGGTATGGTCGAACAGCAGGGTCAGCGCCACCCCCATGCCCGCCAGCAACAGGATCGACCACACGGCCGCCAGCGCCACCAGCCTCCCGACCAGCGACCGACGGCCGAACTCCGGGCGCTGGCGAGCGGCGCGCATCGGAGTCATGGCGCGGTTCGAAGCGAACGTTTCCTCAAACCGCCTCGCCCTTGAGCGGCAGGATGCGATAGCCCAAGCCTCGCACGGTTTCGATGCGGTCGGGGCCGATCTTCTTGCGCAGGCGGCCGACGAACACCTCGATGGTGTTGCTGTCGCGATCGAAGTCCTGGTCGTAAAGGTGTTCCACAAGCTCGGTGCGGCTGATCACCCGGCCCTGGTGCAGCATCAGGTAATGCAGCAACCGGTACTCAAGCGAGGTGAGCCGCAGCGGCTCCCCGTCCACGCTGGCCCGGGCCGCCTTGGGATCGAGCCGCAGCGCTCCGCAGGAAAGCGCGGGCTGGGCGTGCCCCGCGGCCCGGCGCACCAGCGCACGAAGCCGCGCCAGTAGCTCCTCGGTATGGAAGGGCTTGGTCAGGTAGTCGTCCGCCCCGGCGTCGAAGCCCGCCACCTTTTCGCTCCAGGCGCCGCGCGCGGTGAGGATGAGCACGGGCGACGCCATGCCGGCCTTTCGCCAGCGCTCAAGCACGGTGACCCCGTCCGTCTTCGGCAGGCCGAGGTCGAGCACCACCGCATCGTACGGCTCGGTTTCGCCCAGGAACTGGGCCTCCTCCCCGTCAGGGGCGTAGTCCACCGCATAGCCGGCGTCCGCCAGGGAGCCTTTCAGCTGGCGGGAGAGGTCGGGATCATCCTCGACGAGAAGAACACGCATCTTGCCTCCTCAGGCTCCTCAGGGGCCGCCCTGGACGCCGAGCACGGCGCCTGTGCCCGCGTCCACCATGTAGTCCTGCCGTCGGCCATTCTGGCCCGCCCAGCGCAGCCGGTAGACCGGACGGCCATTGGCGCCGGCCTCAAGGCCCGCATCCAGTTCCCGACCCGGCGCGCGGCGGCGTACCGCCTCGATGGCCTGGCCGAGGGGGATGTGGCGACCCTCGCGGACGGCGCGGCGAACCTCGTCCTGCTCGCTGCGCCAGTCACCGCCCGCAAACGCTCCACGCCCACCGCCGCCTGCAAAGCCGTTCGGCCCCGCTCCATAGCCGGACCCTGGAGCCGGGAAGGCCCGCGGAGCAAAGCCCGCGGGATAGCCGCCGTCTCCGCCGCGCGCTGGCCCAAAGCCCTGGCCGTAGCCACCGCCATCACCTCGAAACGCGTCCGCGCGTGGCAGGGCGAAACGGCCTTGGCCTCCGAACCGGCCTGGATTGGCGAACGGCGCACGCCCCGCCCCCGGAAAGCCGAACCCGCCTCGCCCACGCCAGCCGCCCTCCCTCGGCTGCGCGGCCGCATCGAAGGCCGACAGGTAGAGGCCCAGGATGGCCAGCAGGATCGCGAGGGTCCGCGAGATCATCGGCCTGTCCTGGGCTCCACGGACTGAATACGTGCTGAACGGCCAAGCCGTAGCGCACGTTTCAGGCCTTAGGGTTTCCCGGCCGAAACAGGGCGTCCACAGGCCGCCTGCCCGCTTTGGCGTCAGCGCCGGGGCGTGTACGGGCGCTCCTTTCGCCACGCCTCGGCGAAATGATCCAGTTCGACATCGGGCTTCTCCGGCAAGGTCAGCACCAGATGGGCGATAAGGTTGCCCCGCCGCCCGGTCGCCGGATCGTAGGCTCCGCGCCCCTTCAACCGCAGCTGGGCGCCGGCGTTGGCGTGGCGGGGCACGCTCAGGGTCACCGGACCATCAGGCGTCGGCGCCTCGATCTTGGCGCCCAGCACCGCGTCCGGCACCGAGACGGGCAGGTCCATGTGCAGGTCCGCGCCCTTCTGGCGGAACACGGCGTGCGCGCGGATCATAAGCTCGATCAGCGCGTCACCCGCCGGACCGCCTCCGCGCCCAGGATAGCCTTGGCCGCGCAGACGAAGCACCTGACCGTCGGCTGCGCCCTTGGGGATCGTCACGTCCAGCATCCGGCCATCGCCGAAGGTGACACGCCGGGTGGCGCCGGCGATGGCCTCCTCCAGCTCGATCTCGAGCTGCGCCTGGACGTCGGAGCCGCGCATGGCGGCGTTGCGAGCGCCCCGTCCCCGGGCGGAGAACATGCCGCCCAAGATCTCGTCAAGATCGACACCCTCGAAGCCCGAACTTCCCGCCTGGCCATAGGGCGAGCTGCGGTAGCCGGGCGGCGGTGCGTCGCGGCCGTCGCCGTCGATCTCGCCCCGGTCGAACTTGGCGCGCTTCTCGGCGTCGCCAACGACGTCAAAGGCGGCGCTGACGCGCTTGAACCGTTCCTCAGCCGCCTTGTCTCCAGGGTTCTGGTCCGGATGCAGCTTCTTGGCCAGCTTGTGGAACGCCTTGCGGACCTCATCGTGGGTCGCCGTGCGCGCGACGCCCAATTCGCCATAAGGATCCTGCGCCACGTTTCGAATGACCTTTCCACCTGCGCGCCAAGCTGCCCGCCCGAGGCAGGATTTAAGCTACCTGCGCGCCACGGCAAGGCCCGCTGTGATAAAACAGCCACACAACTATGTTGCCGCTACTAAGCCAGCCGTTACGCCGCACGCCTGGCGACGAGCACCGCGTTCAATCCACCGAATGCGAAGGAGTTCGACACCAGAGCGTCGCATGCCAGAGGCGTCGGAGTCAGGGCGAGAGGAACGTCGCAGTCGGGATCGGGGCCGAGCCAGTTCAGCACGGGGGGAGCCAGCTGATGCTGCACCGCCAGGATACCCATGATGAACTCCAGCGCTCCGCCGCCTCCGACCAGATGGCCGTGGGCGGACTTGGTGGCGATCACCGTCTTACCCTGCATCGCTGAGCCATAGACCGCGCGCATGGCCTGGGTCTCGGACCTGTCGTTGAGGGCGGTGCCGGTGCCGTGGCTGGAGATCAGCGCCGGCGTGTCCAGCGGCAGGCCGGCGTCCGCATGCGCAGCGCGCAACGCGGCCGCAGCGCCGTCCGCATGCGGCGCCGTCAGGTGATGGGCGTCGGAAGAGGTTCCGACGCCGGCCATCTCCGCGTGGATCGCCGCGCCGCGCGCCCGGGCGTGCGCCTCGGACTCCAGCACCAGCATGGCCGCCCCCTCCCCCAGCACCAGACCCTTGCGCCCGGCGGAGAAGGGCCGGCAGGTGTCGTTCGCCAACGTCCGCAGGGCCGCCCAGCCAAGCCAGGAACCCAGCGTCAGACACGCTTCCCCTCCCCCGGCCAACGCCACGTCGCAGCGACCGGCGCGGATCATGTGCATGGCCTCCCCGATCGCGTGAGCCGAGGAAGCGCAGGCGCTGGACAGCGAGAGGGTGAGCCCCCGCACCCCGAACATCATCGACATCTGCGCCGCCGGCGCGCTCAGCATGGACTTGGGGATCGTCAGGGGATGCACCGAGCCCAGCTTGCGATCGTAGATGCGGGAGAAGCTCTCCTCGAACGTGGCGTTGCCGCCGCTGCCCGCCCCGAACAGGATGGCGGTCCGGGTCTCAAGGCTCGGGTGTCCGAGCAGGCCGGCGTCCTCCAACGCTTCATGCGCCGCAGTGGCCGCGAACAGGGACAGGGGATCAAGGTTGGACAGGGCGCGCGCACCGAACAGCGCCTCCAGACCGGACAGGTCCAGCGCGCCCATGGCCGCCGCCGGCCCTTGGAAACTCAGCGCCGGATGCTCGCCGTAGCTGCGCGTGAAAGGGGCGATCGCCCCCTCGCCTCGCGCCAGACGGTCCCAGCTGAGCCTGACGCCCTGACCGAGCCCAGAGACGCAGCCGAGGCCCGTGACGACGACCCGCGGGGTTTCAGCCACGCCCGGCCCACACAGATGCGGAGCGGCTCAAGCGGCGCCAGCCTTGGCCAGCACGACATCGACGAAGTCCTGCAGGGTCTTGGCGTGGGCGAAGTCCGCCTGCTCCACCACCACGCCCATCTGGTCCTCCAGCGCGAAAGTGACGCTGATCATGTCCAGTGAGGCGATGTTCAGTTCGTCCAGGGACGCTGCGGGGTTCAGCTTGGCGCGGTCGGTCGGGACTTCCTTGGCGATCAGGTCGAGCACCTCATCCTGCGTCACCGCCACGGAAACCTCCATCGATCGGGCTGTACCAGCTCCACCCCGACCATAGCGGGACGCCCGCCGGGGGGAAGGGCCTTCCGCCTGATCCAAGCGGCCGCCTTAGCGTTGCAGCACTAATCTTTTCGGAGCCTGCAATGCACCGTCCCCTCTTCGCCCTCGCCGCAATCCTGGCGCTCGGTGCGTCCGCCGCCAACGCCCTCGCTGCACCGCCGCTCACGGCGTTGGTCACGAGCAACCTGGTGCTGAACGGCGTCACTGAGACGGCGGACGGCGCCCTGTTCATCAGCTACGTGCGGCAGGACAAGGTGCGGGGGATCGAGGTCGGGCGGCTGGTGGGCGCCACGCCTGTTCCCTTCCCCAGCGCCGCCTGGAACGCCTGGACACCCGGCGGCGACGGGCACAACGTCTTCGTCTGGGCCAATGCCTTGCGCATCGGGCCGGACGGCATGCTGTGGGTGGTGGACGCGGGCGCGCCAGGGCCGGGCAAGCTCCAGGCGCCAGGCGGCGCCAAGGTGGTGCGGTTGGATCCCAAGACGGGCTCGGTGAAGGCCGTTTTCCCCTTGGACGCCGCGGTGACGCCCACGAGCTATGTGGACGACATACGGTTCAATGGCGGTCATGCCTATCTGACCGACGCTGGCAAGCCTGGCGGGATCATCGTGCTGGACCTGCGCTCAGGCCAGGTGCGCCGGGTGCTCGACGGCGATCCCTCGATCCAGGCGCAGCGCGCGCAGACCGCGGAAGGCCACGCGCTCACCGATGCGCAGGGCGCGCCGGTGGGCTTCAACGCCGACCAGCTGGAGGTGTCGCCGGACGGCCGCTGGTTCTACTACCAGCCCGCCACCGGCCCCTTCTATCGTATCGAAACGCGCTATCTGGACGACCCCGGGGTCAGCGCCGCCGACCTTCACGCCAAGATCCAGCTTTGGGCCCATACGGGTGCGACCGGGGGGACGGCGATGGACGCGCAAGGGATCATGTACGCCAGCGACCTGGATCGCGACGCCATCCTGCGGATCACGCCGGACGGCGCCATCACCACCCTGGTGCAGGACCCGCGGCTGGTGTGGGTCGACGCCATGTGGATCGACG
>CAXTRP010000224.1:0-5700 GCA_964246615.1 uncultured Caulobacteraceae bacterium
GCCATGTGCGTCAACGACCTGCTGGCCCAGGGCGCCGAGCCGCTGATGTTCCTGGACTATTACGCCACAGGCCGGCTGGAGGTGGACGCCGCGCGGCGCGTGGTTGCCGGGATCGCCGACGGTTGCCGCCAAGCAGGCTGCGCGCTTGTGGGCGGCGAGACCGCCGAGATGCCGGGGATGTACTCAGGCGGCGATTACGACCTGGCCGGCTTCTCCGTGGGCGCGCTTGAGCGCGGGCGCGTGCTGCCGCGGCTGGAGCGCCAGCAGCCCGGTGACCTCCTGATCGGGCTGGCGTCTTCTGGGCCGCACGCCAACGGCTATTCGCTGATCCGCCGCATCGTGGAGCGCGCGGGGCTGGGCTGGGAGGCGGACGCGCCGTTCGAGCCGGGGGTGCGCCTGGCGGAGGCGCTGATGCGGCCGACACGCATCTATGTGAAAACCGTACTGCCTCTGATGCAGGCCGACATGATCCTGGGCGCCGCCCACATCACCGGCGGCGGCCTGATCGAGAATCCGCCCCGCGCCATCGCCAAACACCTGATCCCGCGCTTCGACTGGTCGGCCTGGAGCCTGCCGCCCGTGTTCGACTGGCTGCAGCGCGAAGGCTGGGTGGCGGACGGCGAGTTGCGCCGCACCTTCAACTGCGGGATCGGCTTTATCCTGGTGGTCAAGCCGGAACTGGCCACCGCCGTCATCGCCGCCCTGCTGAACGCAGGCGAGGAGGCGTTCGTCGTCGGCGAGCTGGCCAGCGCGTGAAAGGGTGAGCCGGGTACGGACGGCGGTGCTGATCTCGGGGCGCGGGTCCAACCTGAGCTCTCTTATCGCGGCGACGGAGGCGAGGGCCTATCCGGCGGAGATCGTGCTGGTGCTGTCCAACAATCCCGATGCGCCGGGCCTTGAGCTGGCGCGCGCAGCCGGGATCGCAGCGGAGGCGGTGGACCACCGTCCGTACCTGCGCGACCGCCCCGCGCATGAGGCGGCGCTGGACATCCGGCTGCGGACGGCGGGCGTGGAGCTGATCGCACTCGCCGGCTACATGCGGGTGCTGGCGCCAGGCTTTGTCCAGACCTGGTCAGGCCGCATGATCAATATTCATCCAAGCCTGCTGCCGCACTTTCCCGGCCTGCACACCCACGCGAGGGCGCTGGAGGCCGGTCATACGTACGCCGGCTGCACCGTGCATTGGGTGAGCGAGGGCGTGGACGAGGGAGAGGTAATAGGCCAGGCGCAGGTGGCTGTGCTTCCCGGCGACGATGCGAACATCTTGGCGGCTCGAGTGCTGGAAGCCGAGCACGTGCTCTACCCCCGATGTCTGGCCGAAGCGGCGAGGAAGGTGCGCAAGACCTGCTGACCTTCGTCCTCGCAGGGCGCAGCAACTTCACGCATCAACCGGCGTCGCAGGAGATATGGCTCGGCGCAGCGCAGCGGTTCACGGGACGGAACCTGAAACTCCGGTAACCTCGCGTCCACCTGATCCCCAGGCTCCACATTGATAATCGCCGGAGTTCGTGAGGAGCCACGTTGATGATTTCCCGCCCTCTGGTCGGGCCGCGATCGCTGGCGCTGGGCTTCGGCCTGCTGGCCTTGGGGGTGCTGGGCGTGGGCGCCGTCGGCTACGCCGCCCAGGCGCCGCTGGCCGCTCAGGGCCCCCCCGCCGCAAGCTTCCCCGCTGTCGCCCGCCCAGTCGCACCGATCATCAGCCCGAACTGGGGCGACAGCGGCCAGCGGGACGCCGCCCATGAACTGCAGCAGATCGCCAGCCGCCTGAAGCTCCACGCCGGCATGAGCGTCGGCGACCTAGGCGCCGGCAGCGGCTACGACACCTTGCGCCTCGCCCGCCTGTTGGGACCCTCCGGCCGGGTGGTGGCGGAAGACGTGGAGCCTGCGACCCTTCAGGCGCTGGCGACACTGGCAGGTCAACGCAAGCTGGCCAACGTGGTGATCGCGCTTGGCGAGCCGCAGGATCCGCGCCTGCCGCCCCGCTCGCTCGACGCTGCGATCCTGGTCCACATGTATCACGAGATCGCCCACCCCTACGCCTTCCTGTACAACCTGGCCGGCGCCATGCGCCCAGGCGCACGGATCGGTGTGGAGGAGCTCGACCGCCCCACCATCGAGCACGGTACGCCGCCCGCCTTGCTTCGCTGTGAGTTCGAGGCGGTGGGCTACCGGCAGGAAACCGTGGCCCCGCTCAAGGGTGGTCTCGGCTACTTCGCCGTGTTCGCCGCACCGGCGGCGCCGCCGGCGCCGCAACGCATTCATGCCTGCCGCGCTTAACCCTGGAGTTAGCTGCCAAGGTCGTCTCTATGCATGATGTTCTTGACGGGGGTTCGTCCGCCGCCCTGCGTTTCGACCTGCACGATTTTGCTCCGACGCAGGAAAGCTTCGCTCAGGCGGTGCGGCGTGGCCTGTCTGCCCCGAACAAGTCGATCCCCGCGCGCTTTCTCTACGACGAGGCTGGGTCCACCCTGTTCGACCGCATCTGCGAGCTGCCCGAGTACTATGCCACCCGCACCGAGCTGAAGGTCCTCACCGACAAGGCGCAAGAGATCGCCACGGCTATCGGCCCGGAGATCGCCCTGATGGAGTTCGGGGCCGGGTCGAGCCAGAAGGCGCGCCTTCTGCTCGACGCCCTGGACAGGCCCGCCGCCTACGAACCCATCGACGTATCGCGCGAGCACCTCGTCCAGCTCGCCGACGAGATCGCCGAGGCCTATCCCCGGCTGGCGGTGCACGCGGTCTGCGCCGACTACACCCAGCCCCTGGAGCTGCCTGACAGCGAGCCGCGCCGCCGCCGGGCCGGCTTCTTTCCCGGTTCAACCATCGGCAATCTCACGCCGGTCGACGCCCGCGCCTTCCTTTCGGGGTGGGCGGGACAGCTCGGCCGTGACGGGCTGATGGTGGTTGGCGTAGCGCTCAAGGCCCCCCGCGACATCGTGCTGCCGGCCTATGACGACGCCCAGGGCGTGACCGCCGCCTTCATCGCCAACGTGCTGGTGCGTGCTAACCGCGAACTCGGCGCAGACTTCGATCTCGCAGCCTTCCGCCACACTCCGGAATACGACGAGGTCACCGGCGCCCTGACGATCCACCTGACCAGCCTGAAAGCGCAGATCGTCAACGTGGCCGGACGCACCTTCGCGTTCGCCGAAGGAGAGAGGCTGCACGTGGAGGATTCCAACAAGTACGCCGTGGAAGACTTCCAGCGCCTTGCCCGCTCCGCCGGATATGTGGCGGAGACGGTGTGGGTGGATCCAAAGCAGCTGTTCAGCGTGCACGTCCTTCGCGTGGCATGATCCTTCGATCGTGCGGAGGGCCGCTGTCGACGCAGGAGCGACTACAGCCCGGCGCCCTCGTCCAAGCCGCACATCAGGTTCAGGTTCTGCACCGCAGCGCCCGATGCGCCCTTTCCGAGGTTGTCGAGGAGGGCGATCAAGCGGGCCTGGCCTCTTTCAGGATCACCAAAGACGAAGAGCTTCAAACGGTTGGTTCCGTTCAGGCCTTCAGGATCAAGGCCTTTCATGC
Organism: uncultured Caulobacteraceae bacterium; assembly: GCA_964246615.1. GTDB lineage: Bacteria > Pseudomonadota > Alphaproteobacteria > Caulobacterales > Caulobacteraceae > CAHJWH01. The sequence goes on from CAXTRP010000224.1 coordinate 3,526, forward strand.
CGGCCGCCTCCTGGAGCCCGGCCACCTCTACGAACCACTCGCCGGCGTAAGCCTGCGCCAGCACCTCGTGCATGGCCGCAAGGCTCGGTGAACCGGGCAGCGCCCATAGCTGCAGCGGAACCTCCACGATCATGCCCTGAGCGTAGCGGCCTACCGCAGGCGAGAACAGCGGCGGATGCGCAAGCCCCGAATGCTGCTGCATCTCAGGCACATGCTTGTGGCCGAGGTTCAGGGCGTAGGCGCGGTAGGTGTCGCGGGTGAACTCCGGCGCGCCTGCATCCTCGAACTCCGCGATCATCGTGCGGCCGCCACCGGAGTAGCCGGACACCGCGTTGACCGTCGCCGGCCAGTCATCAGGCAGTACGCCCGCCCGCACCAGCGGCGCCACGAGCGCGATGAAGCCCGTCGCGTAGCACCCGGGATTGGAAACGCGAGTGGCGGCTGCGATCGCTTCACGCTGGCCGGGGGCGGACTCCGGAAAGCCGTAAGCCCAGTCCGGCGCCGTGCGGTGAGCGGTGGACGCGTCGATCACCTTGACTGCAGGGTTGGCGATCAGCGCCACCGCCTCACGCGCCGCCGCATCGGGCAGGCAAAGCACCACAGCGTCTACGCTGTTCAGAAGCTCGGCCCGCATGGCGGCGTCCTTACGGCGCGCCGGATCGATGGAGAGGAGCACGACATCGGCGCGCTGCGCCAGCCGCTCACGGATCCGAAGGCCCGTGGTGCCAGCCTCTCCGTCTATGAAGACCTTGATGCTCATGGATCTGCACCCTCACCACCGAAACGAAAACGGGCGCTCCGGTGTCCCGGAACGCCCGCCAGACTCCTGGAAAGAGTAGAACCTAACGCTTGGAGAACTGGAAGCTGCGGCGGGCCTTGGCCTTGCCGTACTTCTTGCGCTCCACCACCCGGCTGTCGCGGGTCAGGAAGCCGTGCGGCTTCAGCACGGCGCGCAGGCCCGGCTCGTAATAGGTCAAGGCCTTGGAGATGGCGTGGCGCACCGCCCCCGCTTGGCCCGACAGGCCGGAGCCTTCAACCGTGGCGACCACGTCAAATTGGGTGGCGCGATCGGCGATCTGCAACGGTTGAGCGATCATCATCCGCAGCACCGGGCGGGCGAAATAGATCTCCTGGTCACGGTCGTTGATGGTGATCTTGCCGGAACCCGGCTTGATCCACACCCGAGCCACAGCGTTCTTCCGCTTGCCCGTAGCATAGGCGCGGCCCTGGGCGTCGATCTTGGGTTCGTAGACGATCTGGGCCTGGGGCGGGTTGGTCGAAAGGCCGGCGAGGGCCTCGAACCCCTGGGGTGCGTCGGATTGGATGTCGGACATGCTCAGGCGCTCCGCACGTTCTTGGCGTTCATCTCGGCGAACGCGATGGTTTCAGGGCTCTGGGCTTCGTGCGGATGCTCGCCCGTGTTGTAAATCTTCAAGTGGGTCATCTGCTTGCGGGCCAGCGGGCTCTCTTTGGGCAGCATGCGTTCCACCGCTTTTTCCAAAATTCGCTCGGGGAACTTGCCGCCGAGGATCTTCTCCGCGGTCCGCTCCTTGATGCCGCCGGGGTAACCGGTGTGCCAGTAGTAGGTCTTCTGCTGGAGCTTGCGGCCGGTGAAGCGCACCTTGTCGGCGTTGATCACCACCACGTGGTCGCCGCAGTCGACGTGCGGAGTGTAGTCCGGCCGGTGCTTGCCGCGAAGGCGCATGGCGATGAAGGTGGCGAGACGACCGACGACTGCATTCTCAGCGTCGACGACAATCCACTTCTTCTCCACTTCCGCCGGCTTCAGCGAAACCGTGGTCTTTTGCATGGTCGAGGGTCCGTAAGCGCGAACGACCGCGCAAAGGCGCGCTCGATAAGGAGGGCGGTGGATAGGCGGACCTCAGCGCCGCGTCAACAACGATCTGCCCAACTCGAAGTAGGAAACTGAAAAGATTACGCTTTTTCTACAAGGTACCCGGATACCGGAGCCACTCCATGAAGCGATAGGATAAAGTCAGCTCCGTCGCATTCGCCAGACCAGGGCGAGCGAGGTGGTCAGCAGCACGACCGCCCACAGCTGGTGGATCAGGCTGAGCCACAGCGGCGCGGCCAGCATCACCGTGGCGATCCCGAGCAGAACCTGCACGGCCACCACAAGGATCAAGCTCACAGCCATCATCCTTAGCATCGATG
>CAXTRP010000225.1:0-5695 GCA_964246615.1 uncultured Caulobacteraceae bacterium
GGAAGGGCGGCGGAAAATGACCCGGTGCGCGCCCGGCGTCGCCAAATGCGGCGGCGAAGCGTCGCTTCGTGTCGATCTGGTTAAGATAGCACTTGCCTGAAGTCGCACTGCAGGTTGATGCTGCAAGCCTGAGGATGAAGGGGTGGCGTATGAAGCAGGGTCAGAACTTTCGAAGCGGCCTGATGGCTGCGGTTTTCGCCGGTGCAGGCTTTATCGCGGCGAGTGCGAATGCGGCGCCGATCAGCCAGACGGCCTTCGTCTCGACGGCGCCTGCGGCCCAGACGGTGAACTTCCAGGTCTTCCTGCCGCTGCGCAACGCGGGCGGGCTCGACGCGCTGCTGGCGGCTCAGCAGGACAAGGCCTCGCCCAGCTACCACCAGTGGCTGACGCCTCAGCAGTTCGCGGCCCAGTTCGGCCCGTCCGCGGCGTCCATGGCCAACGTGCAGAAGGCGCTGGTGGCCCAGGGCCTGACCGTCACCGCGACCCACAGCCGCTCGCTGGACGTCACCGGCACGGCGGGGGCGATCTCAAAGGCCTTCGCCACCCAGCTGCAGAACGCCCAGCCTCGCAAGGGCCCCATGCGGATGGTGGCGGCGAGCCCCCTGGTGCTGCCCTCGGTGCTGCAGCAGGAAGGTGCGGTGGTGGCCCGGTTCGCAGGCCTCCCCTTGCACCAGACCCACGCCAAGATCGTGCCGCTGGCGTCGCCCGACAACCGTAACAGCAATGTGGGCGGCTACTACTTCACCGACCTGAAGCAGGCCTACGGCTTCCCGTCCTACCAGGCCACGGTGCGCGGCAAGCGGCTGGACGGCACGGGCGTGAACGTCGCCGTCGTCATCTCCAACGACGTGCTGGACAGCGACGTCACCGCCCAGTTCGACCATGAGAAGTTCACCGCCATCACCGGCAAGCCTGCTCCCAAGATCAACCGCCTGCTGATCAACGGCGGCGCGCCCTTCGATCCGGAAGCGTCGGCCGAGGCGTCGCTGGACGTGCAGATGGTGCTGGGCGGCGCGCCGGGCGCCAACGTCACCCTGGTCAACATTCCCGACCTGTCGGACGACAACATCATGGCCGGCTACGAGGCCATTGTGGAAAGCAACGCCTACGACATCGTCAACTCGTCGTTCGGCGGGTGCGAGCTGTTCTACACCGCGGCCTATAACGGCGGGACCGACTACACCAGCATCCTGCAGACCTACGAGTCGATCTTCAAGCAGGGCAACGCGCAGGGGATCACCTTTGTGGCCAGCTCCGGCGATAGCGGGGGCCTAGGCTGCACCACGCCGGACTATTTCTCCGGTTCGCCCACGGCGACGCCCAAGTTCATCGCCGGCGTTGAGAGCCCCGCCGACAGCCCCAGCGTCACAGCGGTGGGCGGCACGAACCTGATCACCACCACCCCGCCCACGCCCCAGACCACGCCGCCGCAGCTGAACTCCGCCTATGTGGCCGAGCAGGCCTATGGCGACCCGGAGATCCCCTACGATCCTTACGGGATCGGCGTGAACGTCACCGGCGGCTATTGGGGCGCGGGCGGCGGTCAGTCGGTGATCTTCAGGCGCCCCCCCTACCAGCTGCTCGCCAATACCGGCGACGCCAAGAGCCGCACCCTGCCGGACGTCGGCATGCACGTGGGCGGCTGTCCGGGCGGTATCTCCGTGCTGCCCTGCGGCCCCAACCGCAGCTACGTGATCATCTATCTGAACGGGGCGCGGATCGGCCTGATCGGCACCTCCATCGCCTCGCCTGAGTTCGTGGGCGCCACGGCCCTGTTCCTGGAGCAGATCGGCGGCCGGGCCGGCAACCTGAACAACTACCTGTACGTCGCGGGCGGCGTGCAGACGCTCACGGGCGGCCTGGTGTCGGGCTACCATCGCTACATCCCGGGCTTCGACGGCAAGTACGACAACACCTTCCCCAACGGCGCCCAGTACGACTACCTCGTCGGCCAGGGCACGCCCAAGGTGAAGGACCTGTTCCTGATGAGCGGCCTGCCCTCCGCAGGCGTGCCGCAGACGCCCAGCAATCCGTGACGGGCAGAGGGCGGCAAGGCAGTCTTCGCCGCCCTTCTTAAAGGCCTAATCCCTGCCTTGATGTCCGTCTTGCCCGGACTTGTTCCGGGCATCCAGGGCGCGACGCTTAGCTGGAAGCCGCCGCGCTCTGGACCCCAGGAACAAGTCCTGGGGAGACGAGGGCGTAGGGAGAGTGCGAGGATTAGGACGCTCTTCGCCTCAGAACGCGCCAATTGGCGTGCCCCGTTCGCCGTTAGTAGGCCAGTTCGAACACCCGGTTCGCATCGCCCTGCCAGGGGCCGTGATAGAGTTCCAGCAGGCGTTCGGCGGGGGTGACGCCGCTGTCGGCGATCTCGACCAGCGGGTTCAGGAAGACCGTCTCGTCCAGCATGCCGCCGTTCAGGCGGTTGCGGCGCTTCAGCCCCTCGCGGGCGATGGCCACCATGTCGCGCGCCACGTCGCGCAGCGACCGGCCGGCGACGCTCGCCTTCAGCCCGTGGCGAACCGCATCCACCCGCAAGGCCAGGCGATCCTCGGTGGACCACGCCTTGCAGAGGTCCCAGGCGGCCTCCAGCGCCGCGTCGTCGTACAGGACGCCGGTCCAGAGCGCCGGCAGGGCGCACAGGCTGGACTGCGGGCCGCTGTCGGCGCCGCGCATCTCCAGGTAGTTCTTCAGCCGCACCTCGGGGAACAGGGTGGTGAGGTGGTCGCCCCAGTCCTTGATGGTCGGCCGCTCGTCCGGCAGCTCCGCCAGCTCGCCCGCCATGAAGCGACGGAAGGAGCGGCCGGACAGGTCCAGATAGCGCCCGTTGCGCTTGGCGAAGTACATCGGCACGTCCAGCGCATAGCGGGCGTAGGTCTCGAACCCGAAGCCGGGCTCGAACACGAAGTCGAGCAGGCCCGTGCGGTCGGCGTCCACGTCGGTCCAGACCGCGCCCCGCGCCGACAGCCAGCCGTTGGGCTTGCCCTCGGTAAAGGGCGAGTTGGCGAACAGGGCAGTGGCCAGCGGCTGCAGCGCTAGCGACACCCGGAACTTCTTCACCATGTCGGCTTCGGAGCTGAAGTCGAGGTTGGCCTGCACCGTGCAGGTGCGAAACATCATGTCCAGTCCGCGCGTACCCACCTTGGGCATGTACTCGCGCATGATCTTGTAGCGGCCCTTGGGCATGACCGGCACCTCGTCCACCCGCCAGATCGGCGAGAAGCCCAGCCCCAGGAACCCGATGCCGAGCTCGTCGGCGACGGTCTTGGTCTCCTTCAGGTGCTGGGAGGTCTCGCAGCAGATGTCGTGCATGGTGGCCAGCGGCGCGCCGGACAGCTCGAACTGGCCGCCGGGCTCAAGGCTTATGCTGGCGCCGTCGCGGGTCAGGGCGATCAGGGTCTCGCCACGATCGCCGGCCTCGTAGTCGCCCTTCCAGCCGAAGCGCATCAGCCCGTTCAGCAGCGCGCCTATGCCGTCGTCGCCCTCATAGGCGATGGGGCGCAGGGTGGACTGGCGGAAGCCGAACTTCTCGTGCTCGGCGCCGACCTTGAAGGCCGACGGCGGGCGGCAACCGGCGGACATGTAGCCGGCCAGTTCCTCGAACTTCAGCGGCGGCGCATCCACTTGGGCGTCGGCCATGGACCCTCCTGGCGCGTGAACGGCGTCCGCCCTCGGAGCCCCTCTACCGCCAGCGGCGACATAGGCTCGCCCGCCGCCGGGCTCAAGCCCCCGTCCGGGACGCAAGCCTCAGGCCGGGTCCGCAACCGCGCCGTTCCAGTCGCCGAGCGCCGCCTGCCACAGGGTCAGGGCGGCGATGGCGGCGGTGTCGGCGCGCAGGATGCGCGGGCCGAGCGTCACCGCAGTGACGAAGGACAGGGCGCGCAGCCGCTCCCGCTCGGCCGGGTCGAAGCCGCCCTCAGGCCCGACCAGCACCGCCCAGGCGGCGTCGCGCGGCAGGCGTTGCAGCGTCTGCACCGCTGCTCCGGCCCGCCCGGCCTCCCCGCCCCAGCGCGCCTGCGGGTCATCGCCCGCCTCGTCGCAGAACATCAGCCGACGCTCACGCTCCCAGCCGTCCAGCATGGCGTCCAGCGGCTCCGGCGGGAGCACCTGGGGCACATCGAGCCGGCCGGTCTGCTCGGCGGCTTCCACGGCGATGGCCTGCAGCCGCTCGGGCTTGGCGTGGCGCGTGTCCGTGCGCCGGGTGAGCGCCAGCCGCACCCGCCGGGCGCCGAGTTCGGCCGCCTTCTCCACGATGGTCTCCAGGCGGGAGCGCTTCACCAGGGCCACGATCAGGTCCACGTCCGGCGGCAGGCGCTGGGACCGGCTCAGGGCGGACACCGTCAGCCGCGCATAGCGCTTTGAGCCCTCGGCCAGCACTGCACGCCACTCTCCGTCCCGCCCGTTGAACAGCTGCACCTCGGCCCCTGGGCTCAGGCGCATGACGTTGAGCAGGTAGTGCGCCTGCTCAGCCGGCACGGACACGGGTGCGCCAGTGTGCAGGGCGTCTGGAACGAACAGCCGGATCATGCGCTGCGCCGTGGCATGCGAGCCCGCCGACCTCAAGAGCGGGCGGGAGGATGGCTGACATGGTGGCCTACGAGATCGTCGACCGGCCCGAGCGCGACCAGCTCGGCGAGACGCCGTTCTGGGACGAGGCGAGCCGGCGCCTGTACTGGTGCGACATCGTCGGCAAGCAGGTGAAGCGGCTCGATCCTTCGAGCGGGCGGATCGAACGCTGGACCCTGCCGCAATACGTCAGCGGCATAGTTCCCGTCGATGACGATCATGCCATGGTGATGATGGTGGACGGGATCCACCGCCTCGACCTCACGACCGGCCAGACCCAGGTCTTCACCCAGCCCGAGACCGATCCCCGCAACCGCTCCAACGAGGTGCGGACCGATGCGCAGGGGCGCATCTGGTTTGGGACCATGTTCAACAACATCGGCCCGCAGGGCGAAGACCTGCCGGTCGCAGCCGACAACGGCTCGGTGTTCTGCATCACGCCGGACGGCTACGCCAAGCGCCTGCTCGGCGGCATCAACATCACCAACACCTTCTGCTGGAGCCCCGACGGGACGCGCTTCTACACCAACGACACCAAGCGGCGCATCATCTGGTCGTTCGCCTACGATCCGGACGGCCCGACCCTGCACGACCGCAAGGTGTTCGCCGAGGGCGACGTGGCGCCCGGCAACCCCGACGGCTCGTCCATGGACGAGGACGGCTGTTTGTGGAATGCGCGCTGGGGCGGGTCGCGCTTCGTGCGCTTCACCCCTGACGGCCGGGTGGACAGGGAGATCGAGCTGCCCGCCAAGCAGCCCTCAAGCTGCGCCTTCGCCGGGCCAGACCGCAAGACGCTCTACATGACTACCGCCCGCCAAGGGCAGGACGGCCTGGCGCCGGACGCCGAGGACGGCGCGCTGTTCGTGGCCCAGCTGAACGTGGCGGGAATGCCGATGCCGCGGTTTAGATGCTCCCCCGCTGGGGGAGCTGTCGGCGCAGCCGACTGAGGGGGATCGCGACGCTTGACGCGTCGGCGCGGCCCCCTCCATCAGCTGCGCTGGTCCCCCTCCCCCAGCGGGGGAGGATCGCCCGTTAAGCCACCGCTTCCGACCCGCCGGTGGCCGAGTACACCTCCCCGGTGGTGTAGCTGGCTTCCTGTGAGGCCAACAGGACGTAGACCGGCGCCAGCTCC
>CAXTRP010000226.1:0-5624 GCA_964246615.1 uncultured Caulobacteraceae bacterium
ATGAAGAGCTGCGAAATCTGTCGGAAGTCCTGACCCGAGGCTCTTCCGACAACTGGAAGCCGACTATGGAATGAAGAAGCTACAAAAGCGGCGGCTATATCGATAATTGTTCCTTCACTCATTCGGAAGGCCCGCTTGCCAGCAGCATCTCGCCCGCTAGGAGGACGGTCTACTTCTTTCCCCTCTCCCAGCGGCCAACCAGTCATCACTTAGACGGGAACAAGGTATAGCCGCGCCCTCGTGCTGTCTGACCCAACCGCGGCGCTAGTCTAGTGGTTCCGCTGAGCCTGTATCGCGGCCTGTTCACGACGGTGCTTCATAATTGCCATGTGGTGTCCAACCGCACATCCCGCGGCGGCGCCGAGGATCGGATGGTGTGCGAAGTGCCCGCCAACACCACCTACGACTGCGCCTGTTAGACAGCCTGCGTTAGCCGCACCTGCGCTGGCCGTTGCGAGTGCAAAAGCCGCAGCCGCGGCTGAGACCGTCCTGAAAACCATCGGTGTTCCTTTCGTGTGTAGGAGATCAGCCCGCCTGCCCGGCGAAGTGGGAGATCAGGCCCTGCAGCTCGCCTCCTCCTCCTCCAGCCGGCGCCTGACCACCCGGGCTGAGATGGTCCATGATCATCGGCAGGAACTGGGCGATGTGGCCGGCCGCCTGATCAGGGGGCACGCCAAGTTGGCCGGCGACTTGGCCGACCGCGTCAGGACCGAGCGCGCCTTGCACCTGGTCGGGTGAGACGGGCTGATTCGCACCGCCGTCAAGCCACGACTGAGCAGCCCCGCCGAGGCCTGCCCCTTCGAACTTCTGAACGATACCGCCTAGGCCGCCCGGCTGGTTCTGCAGCATCTGGGCGACTGCGCCCATGGCGGCGGGGTTGCCGCCGCTACTAGCGCTGTTAGCGCCGCCGCCGAGGCCAGCCGCCTGTTCAAGGCTGTCGAACAGGCCCATCACTTTACCTCGCTCGGCTTCACGTGCTTCACGTAGACGAGCTTGCGCTTGGCTCGCCCGGAGACGTGGCCGATCAGGAGCCCGGTTCCAAGCGCCGCGCCCAGCGCCATCCAAGGCTTGGACTTGGCATATTCAGCGATGTCTCCAAGCGCGCCCTGCACCTTCTCTTGCCCTTGGCCATAGGCGTTTTGGAGCTTGCCCTTCGCCTGGTCCAACTGGCCGGAGGCCTGGGTGGAGCTGTCGCCGGTCAGCTTGCCTGCGGCCTCCTTCACCTTGCCTTTCAGGCCCTCGCCCGCACCTTCGATTCTGTTCTCGCTCATGACCTCATCTCCTCTTCCGATCGCCGCGACGGCGATGCTTCTCAGGGCGGTGTTCCAGCCGCCATTGTAGAACGACGTCCGCCAGTATCCCCGTGACCGCAGCGCCGACGCTTAGAACCTGCTGGATCGTGTCCGGATCAAAGCGACGGGCGTTGGCCTGCTGCTTGGCCTGCTGCGGAGCCGGCTTCTTCTTCGCCAGCTGGATCAGGACGACCGCCAGCCCGGCCACCAGGATGATCGCCGCGAGGGACGTCAGGCCCGCTGACGCCGCCGCGGACCGGGACGTCCGCAACAAAGCGTACAGGCCGTAGGCCGCCGAGATCACCGCCACGCCGGCCGCAAAGGCCAACGCGACGATGCCCACCACCTCGAAGGTGACCCGCTGGAGTAGCTGCTTCAGCATCGTCCCCTCCCCTCGCTGCCCTTAGACCGGCCGACGGGCTGTAGGATCAGGCGCGATCTCGTCGACCTCGACCTCGGTGTGGCGCACCGTGTCGCTGACGGTCTCCACCCGCTGACCGGCCTCCTTGCGGACGCTCAGCTCCTCGACGATGTGAGCTTCCTTGCCGACCACCACTTCTTCAGAAGTCTCGGTCAACGCGATGTCGCGTTCCTGGAACACCCCTGCCGTGTCGGCGATGGGGGTGTTCACCGCCCGGCGCTCCACTTCCACTCGTTCCTGGCGCAGCGTGACACCCTCCTGAACAGGGGTCTCCACCGTGTAGGCGCGGACCCGAACGCCCCCGCGCTCGACCTGGCGCTTGCCGACCACCAGCTGCTCCTGCACCATGGGGATGACCTCGTCGGCCCCCGCCGTAGCGGCGACCGGCGCCGCCACCGGCGGGACGAACCCGCTGGCGCGCATCTCGTGTTCCCGGTCCACCATGTCCACGGCGTCGGAGCCCTCCAGCAGCTGGTGGACGCGGGCGGCTTCGGCGTCGTCGCAGTTGACGGTGAGGAGGTAACCGCCCCGGCGCAGCGCCTCCTCGTAGATATGGCGATCTTCCTTGGGCGGCTTCACGCCGCCCTTCTTGCCCCAAAGGCCGGGGTTGGCGTCGTCGGAGTAGGCGGCGCGATCGAACCCTTCGCTGTCCTGGCTATGCAGGTCATGATCCAGGTCGATGATGCCGAGCCGCTCGAGCTCGGCCTGCATGGCCTCGGCGTCGGCTTGGCGGTCGTACAGGGCGGTGAAGCTGTGCATGGAGAGGGCTCCTGTGAGAGGGGCTTACTTGGCGAGGACGGTCAGCTCGGTGCGGCGGTTCTCCGCGCGCCCCTGGCTGGTGGCGTTCGTATCGACGGGATTGCTCGCCCCGCCCGTGGCCGTCTTGATGCGGTCGGCGGCCACGCCTTGCCCCTGCAGCGCCTGGGCGACGGCCTGGGCCCGCTGGGCGCCAAGCTGAGTATTGTGCGGGTCGCCGCCGGTGGCGTCGGCGTAGCCGTTCAGCTGGACCTTGGCCTTGGGATAGGCGCTCAGGATCTGCGCGAGCGCGGTCACGGTCGCCTGAGCGTCCGACGGTAAGGTGGCAGAGTCGGTGGCGAAGTTCAGGTTCTCGAAGGTGAAGGTCTGGGGCGTCGGCGCCGTGGAGGCGAGGTAGCGCTGCAGGTCGTAGTTCAGCGTCTTGGGCGCCAAACCGACCACCTTGCCGTTGGGCAGCGTCACCTGCTCGACCGCAACCGCCGGAGTGGCTGGGGCGGCGGACGAGGTGGTGTTGGTCACCGTCGTGGTGTCGGTCGTGTTCGTCGTGGTGGTCGCCTGGTTGTGACTGCAGCTACGCGCCAGCAGGAGCAGCAGAGCGAGAAGCACGAGCGCTCCAATCAGCCAGGGCAACCAGGCCATGCCCTTCTTCTTGGCGACAGGCGTCACCTTGGAGGTGCCGTGGACGTTTCGGCTCGGATCGGTATTCGTCATGCTCTTAGCCCCTGGTCAGTCTTTGTGAGTAGTGCGCCGTTGGCGAAGGAAGGAGGCGGAGCGCGCTCTGACGCGCCCCGCCCGCAGTATCAGATACGCTTGTTGGGCGTGGCCTGGGCGACACCGCCCTCCACCTGCTCGACCTCGACTTCGGTGTGACGCACCGTCTCGCGGACCTCCTCGGTGCGCTGACCGACCTCCTTGCGCACGCCGATTTCTTCGGTGACGACGGCTTGCTTGCCCACCACGGCTTCTTCGCCGGTCGCCCGCACCTCGATCGAGCGGTCGCGGAAGGCGTCGTCGCCGGCTCCGACCACGCGGTTCACCGGGCGCCGCTCGATCCCGACAGTCTCTTCGCGCAAGGTGACCTGCTCGCTGACCGGGGTCGAGACGATGTAGGAGCGGACCCGAACGCCGCCGCGCTCGACCTCCCGCTTGCCCACCACCAGGCGCTCTTCGGCGACCTGAATCACCTCGTTGGTAGTGGCCGCGCTGGATGCACCAGCCGCGCCGGTCCAGCCCGACGTACGCCACTCGCTCTCCTGGCGATCCAGGTCGATGGCGTCGCTCTTCTCCAGAACCTGGATAGCACGGTCGGTCTCGTTGTTCTGGACGGTCGCGGTCAGGAGAACTTGGCCGCGGTTGATGCCCTCGGCGTAGGCCTGGTGGTCCTCATGGCCGCCGAACATTCCCTTGACGCTGTCCATGAAGCCCTTGTGTTGGCCTGAGGTCTGGCCGCCGTAAACGCCTTGGTCCTGGACGTCGATCTCGCGGGTCGGGATGCCGGCGGCGACAAGGCGGTCGCGGGTCGCTTCCGCGGCTGAGCGGGAGCTGAACATCGCAGTAAGAGCACGGGGCATGGATGATCCTTTGGGTTGATGGAGAATGGGTTCAGCTGCGTTGCACGTCGGCGTGCATGACGCGCAATGTGACGTCACGCTCGATCGGTTCGAGCGTAGACGTGCGGGTGATGCGTAGCTCCTCTTTGAGGAGCAGGCGCTTGACGAGAACTTCCTCCACGACGGGGACGATCAGGACGCCGCCCTCCTCACGAGGCTGGGGTTCGACCTCGACGAACTGGTTGAGCAGCACACGCTCAACCGCAACCTCGGTCCTGCGGATGGTGTCGTCGACGTGGACGACGCGCTCTTCGGTGCGGGTGGAGACGTGGATTTGACCGGTCACGACCTCCTCTTTGCTGACGACTGCGCGCTCCTCCACGATGGGGATCACCAAGTCTTCTGAGCGGGGATCGACGGAGTTCATGGAGACTGTCCGATCAGCAATAAAACGGGAGGAGCTGAGCTCCTCCCACCTGAAAATTAGGCGTGCGACTTGGCGTGGGCCTTGGTCGAAGACTCGTGCGCCTTAGTGGAGTGGCTGTGCGCTTCGGTGGCGTGCTTTGCGGCGCCGGCCTTGTCGCCCTTCTCGTGGAGCTCGGCGGCGGCCTTGTGCGACTTCGCCGCCTTCTCGTGATGGTCTGCAGCTTCGGTATGAGTGGCCTTAGGCATTGGACTTTCCTCATCTTGAGAGCGCGCTGCGCCCTTAGGCAGGGCCTTAGAAGCCCCTCTGCACAACCAGCGAACCGGCCTGTGTTTAATAGCCGGTCAGCGCACGACCGTGTCGTGGCGACGCTCGACGTATGTGTATCGGGGCCGGTCGGCCCAATTGGGGTGACGACCTCCCATGCGGGCGCCGACGATGGCGGCGACTCGGCCCAGAGCCATGGCGAGGAAGGCGCCGAAGGCGGCCGTCGCGGTCGTGCCGGCCGTCTTGACCGCGGCGTCCTGGATCGCCCCGGCGTTCTGCTGCGCAGAGGCCTGCATGTTGGTCATGGCCGATTGTGCCTGAGCGTTCGTCTGAGCGCCGTTGGCCTGAGCGCGGTCGGCCTGTTGCGCGATGGCGCCGCTGGATGCCGTCGCGGCGATGTCGGCCGTCTTCATGGCCGCTCCGCCAACCCCTGCGATGGCTGAACCGGCGAGGTAGAGCACGGCGAAGGAGGTCACAGCCCCGACGCCAATCCCCTGCAGCGTGCCGCCGTGGTGATCCGGGTTGGCCGTGGAGCGCCCGGCGACCCAGGCGCCGAACCCGAGCGCGATCAGGTTCGCGACGGCGATCCAGATGATGCCGATGATCCCGCCGGTCTGGGCGGCCCCGGCCGACTGGCCGAAGGCGGCCACGGCGATCCCGAGCGCTGCGCCAAGCAGGTTCAGCATGAAGGCGGTGATAAGCGCGACGGCGGCCCCGAGCAGGGTCGAACTCCACGTCACCAGGGAGTAGGCATGATGCCTTTCGCCGGAGATCGTGTCGCTCATTAAAGCCTCCCGAACGGCTTTTGATCGCCGTCGTCGGGCTATGAACCGCCGGTCATCTGGCGAGTTCCGAGGGGCGAGTATTTTTACACATGGCGCCTTCACGGCCGAGCGAGCAATCATGAGTACCGT
>CAXTRP010000227.1:0-5581 GCA_964246615.1 uncultured Caulobacteraceae bacterium
CGGACCCGGCCCCATCGTCTCAAGCGGCTGGCAGGTGATCTGAGGCGCCGCGTCGACGTTGATGAGGCGGTCCTCGACCTGGAAGGGCTTGCCATCGGCCGTGTGCAGGCAGGTCATGCGAATGATCTGGACGCTGCGCTCCACGCCCAGGAGTGCTCGATCTTCGGGCGAGTCGCCGACGAAGGCGCACGACAGCAGCTTGTAGCCATAGGCGGCACCCCGCCGCTGCACGATATCGGCCGTGTCCCAGATCTCGAACACTGGCCGCTCCCCGGCCCGGGCTGACACCACGGTGCCGATCTTGCGTCGGCGCTCGACGAGACCTTCGTTGGCCAAGCTCTGCATGGCCTTGGCCACGGTCATACGGGCCGTCTGAAACCACTCGGTCAACGCCAGTTCGGCCGGCACCCGCGATCCGGGGCCCCAGGCCCCGCTCAGGATCGGGCGAGCGATGGCGCGGCGGATCTGCAGCCAGAGCGGACCCTTGCCGTCCAGGATGAGATAGGCCAAGCGACCATCCTGTTCGGCCTCGGCTGTCCCCGTTGCACTTGCGGTCAAAGCCGACCCCGTCTGTGGACCCTGAACACTGTCCTGGCTCAAGCTCACTTCATAGCCTGTTCGGTAGGGGGATGCACGTCGTGTGCTTCATCTCCTCCATGGCGAAGGCCGAGCTGACATCCGAGAGGCGCACGCTGCGGATCAGCTTCTGATAGACCTCGTCGTAGGCGGCGATGTCGGCGACCTGGAGCTTGAGCAAATAATCGGTGTCGCCGCTCATGCGGTAGAACTCCACCACCTCCGGAAGCTTGCGCACTGCGGCGGCGAAGTCGCTCAGCCAGTGTTCCGAATGTTCGGCCGCCCGCACGGAGACGAATACCGTCACGGCCACCCCCAGCTTCTGGGCGTCGAGCAGGGCGACACGCTTGCGGATGACGCCTTCGGCCTCCAGCCTTTTGACGCGCTTCCAACAAGCGTTCGACGACAGGTGGATGCGCTCGGCCAATTCGTTGATCGAAAGCGCGGCGTCTTCCTGCAGCAGGCCGAGGAGCCGAATGTCGTGGGCATCCAAAGAAAGCGCGTCAGACACTAACTTCATCCCCTCGCAGTCCTAAATTCGCTCGAACTTTGGGAGCAAATTAGCCGTCTACGCAACTATGATTCGCCTCCATAGCCCCGGAGGTGGAAATGTTGAGAGCGTTATTCCTTGCGCACCCGGAGTCGGTCGGCGAGACCTACGTGGAACACCAGGGCGTGGCCCTCTCGTTCGCTGGCGACCTGCTGTCGGCCGGCCTCGCCTGCGGCGTCCACGCCTTGGTCCCTGGGCTGTTCACGCGCACCGCCAGCGAGGCGATCGAGCGGCTCCACGCCCGACTGGTCGTGGCGCGCCACAGCAAGACCCAAGAGCGTGGCCAGCCCGACACGCTGGCAGCCTGAGTGCGCCACTGGCGGGCCAGCGCCGTCGTCGAAGACGGACTGTCGCTCGCACCAGGCGTCGGGCTTTGCGTCCTTCTCACTTTCGCTGCGAGTGTGCTTGGACGGCTTGAGGCGGCAAGCCTGGGCCGGGCTTGGATCGAACCTGTCGCCCTTTCGATCCTTCTGGGCACGATCGTGCGAACGGCGTGGACGCCGGGCCCTGTGACCGCAAAGGGCGTCGCCTTCTCGGGCAAGACGATCCTTGAGGTCGCCATCGTTTTTCTAGGGGCCACCGTCAGTCTTCAGGCGTTGGGGGCCACAGGCCCTTTTCTCCTGGTCGGGATCGTCGCAGCGGTGTTGATCTCAGTGGGGGCGAGCTACGCCATTGGGCGGACCTTGGGCCTTCCTCGCAATCTCGCCACGCTCGTCGCCTGCGGCAACTCGATCTGCGGAAACTCCGCCATCGCCGCCATCGCCCCGGTCATCGACGCGGACAGCTCCGATGTCGCCGCCTCCATCGCCTTCACCGCTGTCCTCGGCATCGTTGTCGTGGTCGGGCTGCCCTATCTGGCGCCTCTCCTCCACCTCAAGCCCTTCGCTTACGGCGTGCTGGCCGGGCTGACCGTCTACGCCGTGCCCCAGGTCGTCGCCGCAACCGCGCCGATGGGCGTGGTGGCGATGCAGATCGGGGCGCTCGTGAAGCTCACCCGTGTCGTCATGCTGGGTCCCGTCATCGCCGGCGTCGCAGCGCTCAATCGAGCGTTTCCAGCGGTTGAAGCCGAAAACTTTATGAAGTCGCCAACGTCCCCTCGCGGGCTCGCGCCTGCCATTCCGTGGTTTGTCACCGTTTTTATGATCATGGCGGTCGCCCGCTCAGTGGGTGTTATTGACAGCCACCTTTCACATCTCGCAGCTTTTGCATCGACCGTGTTGACGGGGTTGGCCATGGCGGCGCTGGGCTTGATGGTTGATCTTCGCGTCGTTTTGAGAGCAGGCTCTCGCGTCAGCACGACGGCTGTATTATCGATATTGGTCATCGGATCGTTAGGCTGCGCCCTGATTTGGACGATGCACCTCGCATGGCAGCCGATTTAGGAATAGTAGCCTCAGCGCAAATTAAGATCGGGTCCCAGTGTTGGGAAAGTTGTCGGCCGCGGCGCCCCTGGACCACTATATGGGCGACGACCGGCGTTTGCCACCACCACCCCTGCCGCCGCCGACACCCGGCGGACCGCAAGGGCTGAAAGGTTGAGTACGGCGAAATCGTCGATACGGGGCGCCCCGGGCGCCGTCAGACGTTGAACTCGCGGCCAACGCAGCGCATGTTGCAGCCATGACCAGCCAAGCCGCTCGCGCGCCGTTGAAGAAGGGTGCCTCTAGCCCCTCGCGGATGTATCGCGGCGTGAAGCTGCAGACCCCGGCTACCCCGCCGAAGACGCCGCTGGCCAATCTTCAGCACGCCCTGGATACAGCTTGGGCCAAGCACGTAGATGCCCACACCGGCGGCAAGTAAGCCGTCCCGGGTCCGTTCTGTCTTCATCAACTGCCCGTTCGATGAGACCTACCGACCGCTGCTCCGGGCCATGTGCTTCACCATCATGGCGTGTGGCTATCTTCCACGCTGCGCGCTTGACGAGTCGGACAGCGCTCTGGTCCGCTTCGAGAAGATCCTCGACCTGATCTGCGCCTGCGACCTGTCGGTCCACGATTTGTCCCGCGTAGAGCTGGACACGACCTCGAACCTGCCTCGTTTCAACATGCCCCTCGAGCTGGGGGCCGATCTTGCCCTGCGGCTAAGGGGCGGTTCCGCTCATAAGAAGCGCCGCATCCTCGTGCTCGACGCCGAAGCTCACCGGTACGACAAGACGCTGTCTGACATCTCTGGCATGGACATCGCAACGCATGGGAATGCTGAAGCTCGGATCATCCGCGCGGTCCGCGATTGGCTGAACGCTGGCCAGCTCGACGGTCCCCTGCCAGGGTCCGCCGCCATCGCTGAAGACCACAGCGTCTTTCTGAGCTTCGTGCCAGATCTGATCGCGGACTTACGACTCGATGCCTTCGACGACGTCCCTCACATCGACTACCTCCACCTTGTCGAGCGAGCTTTGCCCATGATCGAAGCTGCCCGCGCCGCATAGGTGCGGCGGCCTACCATCGCGGATCGGGGGTGTGCAGCTTTCTCGGCTCGTCCGCCGGACGAGGGTTAGGCCGGGTGGGATAATTAGAGCCGATTTCGCTCGGCTTGAATCGTGGGGGGTTTTCGCGGGCGGCCTGATCTGATTCACGGCTTGGGCTGGCGCAGGAGGCCGGCCGTGATGCCTAAGCCGTTGTCGTACGATCTTCGGTCTCGTGTCCTGGCGGCTGTGGATGAGGGCCTGTCGTGCCGCCAGGCGGCGGAGCGCTTCGGGGTGAGCCCGTCCAGCGCCATACGCTGGAACGCCTTGCGTCGGAGCAGAGGCGACGCCCGGCCCAAGCCCCAGGGCGGCGACCGGCTTTCCCATCGAACTGAAGCGCATGCGCCGCTGATCCACGCCGTCCTGGCCGAGGTGCCGGACATCACCTTGCCCGAGCTGAAGGTTCGCCTGGCTGCACAAGGCGCTTCGGTCAGCGTGGCTGCGCTCTGGCGTTTCTTCCGTCGTCACAAGATCACGCGTAAAAAAAGACTGCGCACGCCCAAGAACAAGAGCGTCCAGACATCCTGAAGCGACGGGAGGCGTGGTTCGAAGGCCAGCTCGATCTCGATCCAGAGCGACTGATCTTCATCGATGAGACGTGGGCCTCCACCAACATGGCCCGGCGCTATGGTCGCGCACCCCGGGGACAGCGCCTGCGCGTCGGCGTGCCCCACGGCCACTGGCTGACCACCACCTTCGTCGCCGGGCTCTCCATGCGTGGGATCATCGCGCCCTTCGTGCTCGACGGGCCGATCAACCGCGACGCCTTCGAAACGTACGTGGCGCAAGTCCTGGTCCCCGAGCTGCGACCCGGCGACGTGGTGGTCATGGACAACCTGTCCAGCCACAAAGGACCGCGCGTCCAGGACATGATCCAGGCCGCAGGCGCACGCCTGCTCTTCCTGCCGCCCTACAGCCCCGACTTCAACCCCATCGAGCAGGTGTTCGCCAAACTCAAGGCCCTGCTCCGAAAAGCCGCCGAGCGAAGCGTCGAAGGCCTATGGACCACCATCGGAAAGCTGCTCGACGCCTTCACCCTCCCCGAATGCGCAAACTACATAGCCAACGCCGGATATGATGCTACCTGAACGAAATCGGCTCTAGCCGGCCTCTCGGCCCATGCTGACCACTTCGCCATCTTCCTTGGTGAAGCTTTTCAGCTTTTGGTCCAGCAACGTCAGCACGACTTCAGAGGGGCGACAGAGCTTCACACCGAGCGGCGTCGCCACGATGGGCCGGTTCACAAGGACGGGGTGGGTCACCATGGCGTCGATGATGGCCGCGTCTGTCGCCCTTTCGTCCAGCAAACCCAGTTCGGCAGCGGGGGTGCCTTTCTCCCGCATGAGGGCTCGCGCCGTCATGCCCGTGTCCTGAAGCAGAGCTTCGATCAGCTCGCGGGTCCAGCCCGTCTTAAGATACTCCACCACAAGCGGTTCGTAGCCGGCCGCCCGGATCATCGCCAAGGTGTTGCGCGAGGTCCCGCAGTCGGGGTTGTGGTAGATCGTGACGGGGAAAGAGTCGGCCATCTCAACGGGTCCGTCAAGCTAGGGTGAGGCGCAGCGCCAGGACGGCGAGCGTCACGAGGAGGATGGGGGTGGTGAGCAGAAGGCCCACCCGGAAGTAATAGCCCCAGCCGATCCGCACGCCCTTTTGCGCCAGCCCGTGGAGCCAGAGCAGGGTGGCCAGCGAGCCTACCGGCGTGAACTTCGGCCCGAGGTCGCAGCCGATCACGTTGGCGTAGACCATGGCCTCGCGGATTGCTGGCGCGACGTGGGCACCCTGGATGCCGAGCGCGCCGACCAGCACAGTCGGCATGTTGTTCATGATCGAGGAGAGCACGGCCGTGGTGATCCCGACTCCGAAGGTCGCGCCCCAGACCCCGCCTCGGCCGAACCCGTCGAACAAGCCGGAGAGGTAAGCGGTCAACCCGGCGTTCCGCAGCCCGAAGACGACCAGGTACATGCCGAGCGAGAAGATCACGACCTGCCAGG
>CAXTRP010000228.1:0-5562 GCA_964246615.1 uncultured Caulobacteraceae bacterium
GACACCGCCGGCTTGGTGAAGATCGCCAAGACCCAAAGCGCCGCAGACCTGGAGCGGCTGATGGGCATCTCCGACAAGCTCGCCGAGTTGAACGTGCAGCGGTTCCGCGCCTTCGACACGCCGGCGCGTACCCAAGGCGTCCCGGCCGCGCTGGCTTTCGCCGGCGATGTCTATACGGGGCTGAAGGCGAGGGACTTCGACCCAGCGGCGTTGGCCTGGGCGCAGGACCGGCTTTGCATCCTGTCCGGGCTGTACGGCCTGCTCCGCCCGCTCGACCTTATCCAGCCCTATCGGCTGGAGATGGGGATCAAGCTCGCCAATCCTCGCGGTCCAGACCTCTACGCGTTCTGGCGTGAGAAGGTCACCAAGGCGCTGAACCAGCGGGCCAGGACCCACGCGGATACCAGCTTGGTCAACCTCGCCAGCCTGGAATACTTCGGCGTCGTGGATCGGTCGAAGCTGAAGATTTCGGTCGTTACATGCCATTTCAAGCAGATGACGGCTGACGGAAGCCTGCGCATGATCGCGCTCTTCGCCAAGCGTGCGCGCTGGGCCATGGCCCGCTACGCCATAGAGCACCGTCTGGAAGGGGCGGCGGACCTCAAGGCCTTCGACGTAGACGGTTACCGCTTCGATCCGGAAAACTCCGATGCGGAAGAGTGGACGTTCGTCCGGGCGGCGCGTTGAAGGCCGGACAACGACGAGGACAACCGCTAATGACCACGGTCCTGATCTCCGGCGCCAACCGCGGTATCGGCCTGGAACTCGCCAGACAGTATGCGGCCGAGAGTGCGACGGTGATCGCCGGCGTCCGTGATCCCGAAGCCGCAGACGCGCTGAAGGCGGTCGCCGGCGTCGAGGTCCACCAGCTGGACGTGACAGACGATCAATCCGTCCAGGCCTTCAAGACAGAGATCGGCGAGCGACCGATCGACATTCTGATCGCCAACGCGGGCGTTGGCGGCGGGCGGGAGCACCTGGGCGCCTTCGACTTCGCCAACTGGTCGCATACCTTCGACGTGAATACTTTCGGGCCTGTGCGCTTGGCCGAGGCCCTCCTGTCCAATGTCAAGGCAGGAGGCGATAAGAAGCTGGTGGCGATCACGAGCAGCCTGGGATCAACAGCGGCGCCCGGTGGCGACATGTTCGCCTATCGAGCATCCAAGGCCGCCTTGAACAACGCCTGGGTAGGTTTGGCGGAAGTGCTGAAGCGCGACGGCGTCGTCTGCCTGCTTCTACATCCAGGCTGGGTTCAAACCGACATGGGCGGCCCGCATGCGCAGATCACCGTCGATACGTCGGCGAAGGGCCTGCGCCAACGCATCGGCGAGGCCGGGCCAAAGCAGTCCGGCACGTTCCAGGCGTATGACGGCCGGGTGCTGCCCTGGTAGTCCAGCGCTGAAGGCCGCGGGGTGGACGGGCCGGCGCCCATGAGTTAGCCAGCGCCTGCAAGAGGGCGCCCGATGATTGAAGAGCTTGTGCAAAAGGCGGCGACCCATGCCGGCTTGAGCCCCCAGCAGTCTGAAAGCGCCCTGTCTGGCGCACTGTTCCTCATCGAGAAGCATGGCGAGCCGGCGAAGGTGAAGACGTTGTTCGACGCCATACCGGGATCCGCCGAGCTGGCGCAAAAGGGCGGCGCGCTGACGGTGAGCAAGGGCGGCGGCTTGATGGCCGGCCTGATGTCCAAGGCGGGAGGGTCGAGCGGCGCGGCCATGTCCGACGGTATGGCCATGAACCAGCAGCTCACTCGTCAAGGCGTAACCATTTCCGACATGCAGAAGATCCTGCCGCTCGCCATGAACTGGGTGCAGGAGAAAACCGGCGCTGATATGCTTCGAGATGTCCTGACGACGATACCCGGCCTTGGGCCGCTGATGACGACGGGCTGACGCCTCAGATTTCAGAGGCTACCCACAAGGCCCCGCTTGGCCGGCGTCGAGGTCGATGCAGAAGCACCGCTCTTCGCCCGTGTCACCGTCGAACGCGACGATGCGCACCTGCCCATCCGCCGTGACGCCGCTCCAGTGTTCGGCGAAGCGCAGGGCGGCGTCCTGCAGACTGTCGGCGCCGGGCACCAGGTGGGCGTGGCTCCGGATGTCGTCACCAGGGTGGGCGTAAAAGCGATGAAGCGGACGCTGGGCTTCGGCTTGGGCGGACGTCGCCATCTTCGGCTTCCTTTGCGTTCCAGTACAGAACGCGCAGGCCGGCGGATGGATTCACGCGATCGCCATCCGGCACGCTAAGCGGCGATCATGCGCTCCACCTCGGCCACGATCTCGCGCAGGTGCACGGGCTTGGCGAGGATTTTCGCGCCCTCGGGCGCACGGGAGCCGGCCGACAGCGCCACCGCTGCAAATCCGGTGATGAACATGATGCGCTGGCTGGGCTCCAGAGCCGCCGCCTGGCGCGCCACCTCGATGCCGTCGACACCTGGCATGACGATGTCGGTAAGCAGCAGATCGAAGGGACCCTGGCCCAGAGCCTCTAGCGCCGCCTCGCCGTCCGGGCACGCGATCACCTCATAGCCGGCCCGCTCCAGAGCCTTGACGAGGAAACGGCGCAGCGAATCATCGTCTTCGGCGAGGAGGATTTTGCGCATGCGACCGTACTTGAAGTGGACGCGGAACGACTACCTTGAGGAGGTGAACGGCCGATAAACCAGCCAGGCGTCGCCGCCGATTGACCCGGCTTGGCCAGGATCCCTAATGCGGAGGCTATGGATGATCTCGACCTGCCGCCGCTTTCCGCCGCCCAACCGATCGAGCCTGCCTTCGATCTGCGGCGTGCGACAGGCGCGGCGACGCCTGTGGTGTTCGCTTCCCCGCACTCGGGACGCCTGTACCCGCCCGACCTAATGTCGGCGTCGGTCCTTGGACCGCAGGCGATCCGGCGGTCGGAGGACGCCCTGGTCGACACCCTGCTGGAGGGGGTGGAGCAGTTCGGCATCAACCTTATGTCGGCCCGGTTCGCCCGAGCCTACCTGGACGTGAACCGGGCGCCCTACGAGTTGGACGCCGCCATGTTCGAAGAGGGACCGCCGCCGTTCCTGCTGACACCTACGCCTCGAGTCGCTGCGGGCCTGGGCTCCATCCCTCGGATCGTGGCGGAGGGTCAGGAGATTTATGGGCGGAAACTGTCCTTCGCCGAAGCCTGCGAGCGAATCGAGAGGGTGCACAAGCCCTACCATGCCGCGCTGCGCAGGCTCCTGCACGACGCGACCGGGCAGTTTAAAAGGGCGGCCCTGGTCGACTGGCATTCGATGCCGTCCGCAGCGGCCCGGCGCACGGTGAGCGAGAAGACCGCCGACTTCGTGCTTGGCGATCGCTTCGGAGCCTCGTGCGCTGCGCCCCTGACAGCACTCGTCGAAGAGGCGTTGCGCAAGCTCGGCTATCAGGTCGCCCGCAATGCGCCCTATGCCGGCGGCTACACCACCGAGCTTTACGGGCGACCTTCCAAGGCCGTCCACGTCCTCCAGGTCGAGATCAATCGGGCCATCTACCTCGACGAGGCGACGGTGCGGCGAGGGCCCGAATTCACTCGGATAAAGGCCGACCTGATGCAGGTCTCGGCCGTGCTGGCCGAGCACTGGCGCGAGGTGATCTGACCGCGACCCACCGCCTGAGCGTAGCGCGGCTGCTTCGGCGGCCCTTCCTACTTCGGCGGACCGCCCGTAGGTGTGGTGGTGATGCGGGCGGGCTGGGCGGCGGCCCCGCTGTTAGGCGTCTGACCCGTGGGGTTGGCGGTCTGGTCGTTGGTGGGCGCAGCCCCGTTTACCGGCACAGGCTTGGCGGCGCTGTTGGCGTCCGAGGTCGTCGGCACGCCCGAGGTGGGCTTTGAGGCCGGCGCGGAAGCCGGAGCGCCAGCGGCAGGCGCCTTGGCCGCTGCGGCCGCCTTGGGATCGGCAGCCGGGATGGCGACGGGGCTGGAACTCTGCTGGCGCAGCCAAGCGATCAGGTTGATCCGGTCCTCACGCTGCTTCAGTCCGACAAAGCTCATCTTGGTGCCGTCGATGTAGGCCTGCGGTCCCTTCAGGAAGTCGTAGATGTGGGTGTAGTCCCAGACCGGCGTTTTGCCGCCGAAGTCGGTCATCGCCGAGGAATAGGCGAAGCCCGGATGGCTGCCGGGCTTGCGGCCGATCACGCCCCAGAGGTTGGGCCCTGTCTGGTTGGGTCCGCCGTTGTCCAGGTTGTGGCAGGCCTTGCATTTGTTGGAGATGGTCGCGCCGGCCGCGACATCGGCGGTCGGGAGCACCGCGCCCCAATCGGGCATGACGTCAGCGACCTGGGTGTCGCTGCTGGCGGCTTCCTGCACGGCGATCTTGTCACCCGCCACCTTGGGCGGCGTAGTGGCGAAGACCATCTCCGAGACTTGGCGTAGACCGAACACCAGCAGAAGCACGCCCAGCAGCGCGCCGAAAATCTTATTCCAGAGAAGCTCGTCGTTCATGTCCGCCCTTGGGACTGCGCACCGGAAGGGCGCACACGATCGCCTGGCGCCAGGCGGCCCCGTGCCCTTGCCCCGCCGTCTCTTACACGCTAGCGCCGAGGGTGCAACGGGTTCAAAGGCAGGCCTTGGCGCGCTCACCGATCGTCCTGATCCCCGCACGGATGGGGGCGGCGCGTCTGCCCGGCAAGCCGCTGGCCGACATTGCCGGAACGCCCATGGTGGTGCGCGTGCTACGCCAGGCGCAGGCTGCAGACGTCGGTCCGGTGGCCGTGGCGGCGGGGGATGCTGAGATCGTAGCGGCTGTGGAGGCGGCGGGCGGCCGCGCCATCCTCACCGATCCGGCGCTGCCCTCCGGCTCGGACCGGATCATGGCCGCGCTCCAGGTCCTCGATCCACAGCAGCGCCATGACGCAGTGATCAACCTGCAGGGCGACATGCCCTTCGTCGAGCCCGGCGCGGTGAGCGCTTGCGCAGACCTGCTGGCGCGGAGCCCTGCTTGCGACATCGCCACCGTTGTGGCGCCCGAAGCCTGCTTGGAGGATCGGGACAATCCCGATGTGGTGAAGGCGGTTCTCGCCCTTGCGCCAGATGGCCGTGAGGGCCGCGCGCTGTATTTCACCCGCTCCAGACTTTATGGCGACGGCCCGGTATGGCGCCACGTCGGTATCTACGGGTACCGGATCGACGCCCTGGCCCGCTTCACCGCCGCCCCGCCCTCACGCCTGGAGCAGCGCGAGAAGCTTGAGCAGCTGAGGGCTCTGGAGCTTGGGATGCGCATCGACGCCGCAGTGGTGCGCGCCGCCCCCATCTCGGTAGACACCCCCGCCGACCTGGACGCGGCGCGGGTCGCAGCGCTCACCTGGGTCGAGGGGAACGTCGGCAGATGATCGACGTCGACGCCCTGGTGTTCGACTACCCTTCAGGCCGGGCGCTGCATGGGGTCAGCTTCGTGGTGCGCCCTGGTGCGGTGCTGGCGCTGGTGGGTCCGAACGGGGCGGGCAAGTCCACCCTGATGCGCTGCATCGCGGCGCTTGAAGCGCCGGAGTCGGGCCGGATCAGCGTGGTGGGCCTGGACACCCAGCGCGACCCGCGCGGCGTGCATGCGGCGCTAGGCTA
>CAXTRP010000229.1:0-5549 GCA_964246615.1 uncultured Caulobacteraceae bacterium
CGGCGCTGCTGGCCGCGCTGGATCGGCGCCGGCCGCTCTGAGCGTGCGGCTGTGCATCCATCACGGCGCATCCCAGATCGGCGGCAACTGTGTGGAGCTGGAGAGCCAGGGCTCGCGCCTGCTGCTGGACCTGGGCCTGCCGCTCGATGGCGAGCCGCGGCTGCCTGCGGTGAGGGGGCTGGTCGAGACTGATCCCAGCCTGCTCGCAGTGGTGCTGAGCCACCCGCACCTGGACCACTACGGTCTGCTGCCCCTGGCCAGGGCCGATCTGGCTGTGTGGCTAGGAGAGGGCGCCATCGCCTTGCTGCAGGCGGCGGCCCCGTTCACCGCGGAGCCCGTCTGCCCCAGTCGCTCACGCCCTATCGCGCCGGCGATCGCTTCCAGCTGGGACCGTTCGCCATCACCGCCTACCCGATGGACCACTCCGCCTACGACGCCTACGCCCTGCTGATGGAGGCGGGCGGCAAGCGGGTCTTCTACAGCGGCGACTTTCGGGCGCACGGCCGCAAGGCCCCCCTGTTCGAGCGCTTCCTGGCCAGCCCGCCACGCGACATCGACCTGCTGCTGATGGAGGGCACGACGCTTGGGCGGATGGAGGCCGGCCTCAGCGAGCGGGACGTCGAGCGTGAGGCCGTCCAGGTGCTGCGCACCACCCAAGGCTTGGTGCTGGCGGCGTTCTCGGCGCAGAACCTCGACCGGTTCGTCACCGTGTTCCGCGCCGCGCTTGCCGCCCGGCGCACCCTGGTCATCGACGCCTACATGGCCAACCTGATCAGCGCCCTGATCGCTGGCCCCAACCCACCGGCGCTGCCGGACCCCGCCCAGCATGGTGCGCTGCGCGTCTTCCTGCCCGCCAGCCAGAGGCGCGCGATCATCGCCTCACAGCGGTTCGAGCTGATCGACCGCTACCGCGAGCGCCGTATCTATGTCGAAGAGATCGCCAGGACGCCGGCGCGCTACGCGATGCTGTTCAGGGCGTCCATGGCGCGCGACCTGGTGGGGGCGCCGCTGGCTGGAGGCGCGCTGATCTACAGCCTGTGGCCGGGCTATCTGGATCGGGACCGCCTGGACCTGAGGGCCTGGGCGGCTGAACAGGATGTGGCCCTGCACCTGCTGCACAGCTCCGGCCATGCGGGCGTCGAAGACCTGCGCCGCATGGTGCAGGCCTTGCAGCCGACGCGCCTCATCCCGATCCACACGGCTCATCCAGAGGCGTTCGAGAGCCTCTATCCCGCCACCCAGTCCGTCCAGAACGGCCAGTGGCTGGCGGTGTGATCGCGGCGCGCCGAAGCGCCGCGATCAAGGATTAAGGGCGCCGGCTTACTTTTAGAGGCGGAACCTTCGCTGGATGATAGCGTCAGCGATATCGTCGTGCCCGGTCGGCCCATAGGGAAAAAAACTATACTCGAAGGTGCTGGACCGGGCGCGCTCGGCCGCCCAGGTGAGACATTGGGTGACGCTGTCCACTTGATCGTCGTATCGGGCGTTGGGAAAGCCGAGCAGTTCGGTCTCCAGGGGGGCGAGCCAAGGTGCGTCTTTGGGCAGGAGCACTTGGCCGCTTTCGAACATCGGCGTCACGTTGATCAACCGGCTGGCTTTGTCCTGAAGCGGGCGGATCGCTATGGCGTGGATGGCGTAGCTGGACCGCAGCGTTTGGATGAGACCGGTCCCCGAGGCGTGATCTTCGATCAGTAGGGCGCTTGGAGCGTGAGCGTCGTAGAGGATTTTTGCCGCGCTGATCAGCTCGGGTAGGTCTAGTTGCGCCCGGAAGACGTCTATCAGGTAGTACTTGCCGTCTTGTTCGGCCCAGGTGGTGCAGACGGAAAAGTTCGACTTTGGGTCACCCTTCATGGCCGTATCCCAAGACTGTACGATGCGTGACGTGCTCAGCTCCGGAAGCTTGTTGTAGTATTTTAGCCATCGGGCTTTGACATACAAACCCTCAGCCGGCACCGGACTTTGCTGATACTGCGCCTCGAAGATATGACTTCCAAGTCCTTGACGCAGGTCTTCCAAGGTCGAGCGTGGCTCGCGTGCTGGATGGAGGACGTCGTCGATCCGTCGATGGTGCACCTCCTCACCAACGATCGGGATGTCCTCGTCCTTCGTCGCAATGGCGGGAAGGCAGAGGTGGCGCCATTGGCCAGACGGGAGGAGGCGTCCGCATGGGTCATCTTCGTGCACGCGTTGCATGACCCAGACGATCCGCCCCCGAGCCTTGTCGTTGAGGCGCGACAACAGGGTTTGCTGGTAGAAGCGGAAGATGCGGTCACGGACGCCCTCGCTGGCGGCCTCATCGGGCTTTATCGGGTCGTCGATAATGATGTAGTCGGCCCCAAGCCCTGTGACCGGACCTCCGGGGGAGGTGGCGAACCGAAAGCCGCCCACCGTGGTCTCCAGCCTCTCCTCGGTAAGTTTGCTGAGCATGGTGTGGGGGAATAAGGATCGATACCAGTCAGACTCCATCACCTGGCGGGTCTGTCGAGAGAACGTGTTCGCCAGGTCTTGTCCCAGGGAGACGCACAGGAGCTTCGCTGTGGGATCGCGCCCGAGCACAAAGGCGGCAAGAGCGACGGAGAACACCATCGACTTCAGCATGCGAGGTGGAACGTTGACGATAGCGCGTGTCACCTCGCCGCGCCGGAGCTGTTCTGCAAGGTAGGTCATACTTTCGACGTGCCAAGCCGGCTGGAGCGGTTCTGAATGTAAGGTCATGAACACCTTCATAAAGAACACGTGGAAGTCATTGCGCAGAGTGGCGTCGCGCGTTGCATGGTCGTTCATGATGCTTCTGCTTTCGTTTTGGTTCGGCGGTTGAAGTAGGTGTCCAATAGAAGCTGATCGTCGGCGGTGAAGGGGGCCGTGGCTGCGGCTTCCTTGTCCTCCTGGAAAAGCTGGCCCATCAGCTTGAGGATCAGCTCGGTCGCTTTGTTGTCCCCGCTGATGGCGCGCGCGGTAAGCGACTTTAGGAGAGCGCGCCGGCGGGTCAGCCGGATGGGCTGCCCCCCTTCGTTGAGGGAGATCACTTCGGCGAGTTCCGCCTTTAGGTCGGTCTTCAGGTTCCGCTGGCCCTTGGCCCGCCCTGCCGGATTGCCGCTCTGCCCCTTCCTGAACTGCGACGTCTCGGGGGGTCGGCCGTAGCCGACCTTCTTGGCGTCCTGCTCAGACATGGGCCACCTCCCCAACCGGAGCCGCGTCGTCCCGGCGGGCGTCGGCCACCTCGGCGAAGCGCCGAGCGTCACCGGCCAGCACCGCCGCCTTGCCGGTGAGGCGCTGCCAGCGCTCCACCGCCACGTCGACATAGAGCGGGTCGAGTTCGATCAGGGCTGCGCGTCGCCCGGTCCGTTCGGCTGCGAGCAGGGTGGCGCCTGAGCCACCGAAGGGGTCGAGCACCAGGCCGTTGCGTTTGGAGCAGTCCCGCATAGCATCGGCCACCAGCCCCACAGGCTTGGGGGTGGGATGGGCCGCTATGTCCTCCTCACGCCCGGCGCGAAAGGTGTTCACGCCGGGATAGTCCCACACCGTCGTGCGGTATCGGCCGTGGCGGCCTAGCTCCACATTGTTGATGTGTGGCCCCGTGCCGTGTTTGAAGACCAGCACGAGCTCGTGCTTGGAACGGTAGAGACTGCCCATCGATGCGTTGGTCTTGTTCCAGACGACGAGGTTCTTGAACTCGTCGTAGGCTTGCTCGCCGGCTGCCAAGACCTCAGGCAGATGTCGCCAATCCATGAAGACGTAGTGGATCGAGCCTTCTACGCTGTGGTCTGCACAGTGGCGCATGAAGTCCAGCAGGAAGCGGGTGAACTGCTCCTTCGACATCTCGCCCGACGCCATCGGGAACTCCCGATGCTGCGTTCGACCGAGGCCTGAGACGTGGCCGTGAACGCGGACGTTGTAGGGCGGGTCTGTGAAGACCATCTGGGCCCGTGCGCCCTCCAGGACGCGCTGGTAGTCCTCGCGGCTCAAGGCGTCGCCGCACAAGATGCGGTGGCTTTCCAGCAGCCACAGATCACCTTTGCGGCTGACGGCTCGCGTGGTCGCCGGATCGGGAAGCTCAAACCGATCCACCGGATCTGCACGGGCCGCAGCGGGCCCGCCGATCATCGGGGGTTCGATCAGCACGTCGGCTTCGGCTGTGAGGAAGCCGGTGAGTTCGATCCGGAAGTCGAGCTTGGTCAACTCGCGTAGCGTCTCGCTAAGCCGTTCCGGATCGAACTGCGACAGGTCGCCCAGCTTGTTGTCGCTGATCGCCAGCGCCTTCTTCTGCACCGCCGAAAGGTGGTCCAGCTGGATGAAGGGGATCTCCTGCAGTCCGATGGCCATCGCCGCCTGCAGGCGGGCTGCGCCGGCTATGACGGTGAAGGTCTCGTCGACGAGGACAGGGTTGGTGAATCCGAACGCCTTGATCGCCGCACCCAGCATGGCGAGTTGCCGCTGCGAGTGCTTTCGGGCATTGAAGGGATCGAGTTTGAAGGCGGTGCAGCCCGCATACTTTAGGTTGAGCCTCAAGGGCTCTGGTGGGGGTTTAAGCTTCACGATTTAGCTCCAAAATGCGGAGCGACCACTCGCACCGTCCTAATACGGCGCTACTAACTCTGTAACAGACCCTGAGGGCTTATCTCGACGGGTGAACACCTACGGTCGTCAATTGTAATGTTTAAAGCCG
The DNA here is from genome assembly GCA_964246615.1 of uncultured Caulobacteraceae bacterium. Classification (GTDB taxonomy): domain Bacteria; phylum Pseudomonadota; class Alphaproteobacteria; order Caulobacterales; family Caulobacteraceae; genus CAHJWH01. The sequence continues at coordinate 4,667 of CAXTRP010000229.1, forward strand.
CATCTTCTGATTTCTGCACACTGCCCAACGCGTCGAGCCTACGTTCCGACCCTTCCGCCTCTCCCTCAATCCATGCCGCTGACACTTAGCTCGAGTCGCCTTTACCGCGAGCTTGATCGACTTCGGAGCATGGCGCTGGACTTCGCTTCGACCGCAAGCATCAGTGCAATCGTGCTCGCCCGCCCGGCGGGCTCGGCTCAGTAGCGGAGCCGAACGATCGGCCCCGCCCAGGAGTCGAGACCCTCATCCCACGCACCAAAGCCAAGCCGATACCCGCCGAGACCATTCCCGTGATCCAAGCGCCGCCTGTGGCTCCTCCCGCCGTCACACCCGGTGGTAAGCTTGGGGCCATGGTCGCCCTGATGCAGCGACGTGAGGGCGCTACCCTGGACGAGCTGATCCAGGCGACAGGCTGGCAGGCGCACTCCGTGCGAGGCGCCATCGCCGGCGCGCTCAAGACCAAGCGCAAGCTGGCCGTAAGCTCCACCAAGTCTGACGCCGGCCGCGTCTACGCCATCGCAGAGGACGAGGCGTGAGCCGCACAGCCGGGGCCGCCGCCCAAGCGCAGGCGGTGCACGAGGCGGTCTGCGCCTTGAGCGACATGAACCTCGAGGCGCTCCGGGTGGAGTGGCGGCGGCGGGTGGGACCGCCGCCAAAGCTCCGCTCGCCGGAGCTGCTCCGCCAGCTGCTCGCATGGCGCATCCAGACACAAGCCTATGGGGGTCTGGACCTCCATACCGTGGCGGTGATCACGGGCTCGAGCGAGCCCAAGCCCCGTCGCCTGGCGCCACCGCATGGAGCGCGGCTCTCTCGGGAGTGGCAGGGTCGGCTGCATACGGTGGAACGGGTGGAGGGCGGCTACCTCCACGAAGGCCAGCTGCGC
>CAXTRP010000230.1:0-4108 GCA_964246615.1 uncultured Caulobacteraceae bacterium
AGGAGGAAGAAGCGGCGGTCCATCACAGCGATGCTTTACGCAAGGCTTGTGGCTGCGCACAATCAAAAGCGTGGGAGCGCCTTGCGGTCGCCGTTGCGCCTCGACGGTCCTGCGCCTTGACCTTCTAGACCGGCCTGGGTATGCACCAAGCTCATCCCGCGCGGTCGCCTGCGCGGGTTTTCATTTGCGGACGACGGTTGCCATGAAGGTTCGAAGCTCGCTCAAGTCGCTCAAGGGCCGCCACCGCGACTGCAAGCTGGTGCGCCGCAAGGGCCGCATCTACGTGATCAACAAGACCGATCCGCGCTTCAAGGCCAAGCAGGGCTGATCACCCGCACGCCGCCGGGCGTGCGGCTCCACGATTGAACCGATTGCAGCCCGCCGCCTCGCGACGGGCTGTTTTGCTGTGTGCGGCGGCCTGAGCGACGGTGCGGCCACGCGCCTCAAACAGGGTGTTTGAAGCCGCCGCCCTGGATCGATAGGGTCGCCGCTTCTCGTTTCCGGAGTTCTTTCGCCATGGCCGACGACGCCTCGTTCGACGCAGAAGCCGACGTGCTCACCGCCGCAGCCCAGGGTCGGCTGAAGAGCTTCATCGAGCGCATCACCCGCCTGGAAGAGGACAAGGCGGCGGTGTCGGAAGACCTCAAGCTGGTCTTCGCCGAAGCCAAGGGCGAGGGTTTCGACACCAAGATCCTGCGCAAGGTCATCCGCCTGATCAAGCAGGACAAGGTCAAGCGCCAGGAGGAAGAGGCGCTGATCGACCTGTATCTCTCGGCCATCGGGGGCTTGTAGGGGCTCGCCGCCTCGCATCCCGTCGCAGCCCGCCGTGTTGCGGCATCCATGACCGGGACGTCGCACCATGGGCCCCAGGGACAAGCCCTGGGGCCCATGTAGCAAAGCGATGGTCGTCAGAAGGTAAAGGTCACCCGTCCATAGTAGTAGCCGCCATTGATCCCGTAAGGAGAGAACTGGGCAGGCTCGCCGTACACGTTGTTGCCGTCGGCTGGCTTGCCGTTGGTCGTCGGCACGGTGGATGGCCGCTCGTCGAACAGGTTGTTGGCGCCGACGTTCACGCGCAGCTGGGGCGTAATCTTATAGCCGATGTCCAGGTCGGTGATGCCGGTGGCGCCCACCTCCAGCTCGGTGGCCCCGGCGCCGGTGCCGGTGCCGTTGAAGCTGATCGCCTCCGTGCTCGAGCCGTAGACCTCCTCGCGCACGTTCACGGTGAACTTGCGGATGGTCCAGAAGGCGCTGAGGATCGCCTTCTCCTTCGGCGCGCCGGTGAGTAGCGCTGTGATCTCGTTGGCCGAGAGGATTGAGGTCTGACCGTAGGCGGTGTTCACGTCCACCGCGGGTAGCGCCTTCAGGCTGGTGATCTTGGTATCGTTATAATTGAAGCCGACCGACCAATCGACGTGACCAAAATCGCCGAAGTCGGAGGCATAGGTGGCCGTCGCCTCCAGCCCCTGCGTCTTGGTGTTCGCGCCGTTATTGAACAGCTGGATGCCGGCATAGGTTAGGCCGGAGTCCAGGGTGACGCCCTGTCTGGCGACGGAATTGGTCACCCCTGCGGACACGACGCCCGGCGTGGCGCAACCCGCGGCCGCCGTCGTGCAGCTGGCGTCGAAGCCGACGATGTTGCCGCTGGGCACCACCCGGTCGCGCAGGTCGATCAGGTAGTAGTCGGCGGTGAACTGCAGACGCGGCATGGGGTGGAAGACCACGCCGCCGCTGTAGTTGCTGGAGATTTCGGGCTTCAGCGGGGCGAAGCCGGCGGAGGCCGCCGCCGCCGAGTTGGGCGGAAGCTGCACGAAGGCCGAGGTCGGCGCGACGTTGGTGCCGGAGTAGAACTCCTCCTGCAGGGTCGGCGCGCGGAAGCCGGTGGAGATGGTGCCCCGGATGGCGATCGCCGGGGTGAAGTCATAGCGCGCCGTCAGCTTGCCGACCTTGTCGCTGCCGAAGTCGCTGAAGTGCTCGTAGCGGCCCGCCAGGTCCAGGTGCAGGTGGGCTATCGGATCATTGGCCAGGTCGACGTAGAAGGCGTAGTTGCTTCGGCCGACCCGCTTCTGATCCTCCGGCGTGTAGCCCGAGAACGACTGGGCGCCGCCGCTGAAGTAGGACGACGGTTCACCCTCGCCGATGCTGTAGACGTCGCGGCGATATTCACCGCCGAAAGCAAGGTTCAAGGGCGAGGCGGTGAAGCTCAGCGGGAAGGCGTGGTCGATATCCACCGTGCTCGTCCATTCGCTGAACTGGAACGAGCCGTCGTAGAAGTTCCTCTGCGGGGTGATCGGCGTAGCCGACAGCGACTGGTCCTGCGAGAACTGGGCGGCGTTGGCGGAATTGATGGTGAAGACGTCTTCCTGGTCGCGGCCGTAGGTCGTCGCCACGTCGTAGTTCCAGTCCATCACCGCGCCCTTGACGCCGGCCGTGAACGAATAGTCCTTCTCGTTGAACTTCTCGCGCGGGCTGAAGCCGTTGGGGAAGGGGATCACGGTCTGGCCGGCGGAGGTCACGCCCTCCACCTTGGCCGGCACGCGATAGTTCTCGAAGGCCGAGGCGATCCGCTGCCCATAGCTGCCAAAGCTGTAGAGCTGGATCTGGTCGGTGACCTTGTAGCCGGCGTTGTAGAAGCCGTCGTAGAGGTTGAAGGCGCTGTCGCCGTAGATGTTGTTGACGTTGGGCGAACCGGGGGCGCCGGCGTACCCGGCGTTCGTCGTTCCCACGACGCTCGGCAGGGTGCTGCCGTTCGGGCTGGAGAGGCGGCGGTCGGCGCCGCCCTGGCGGCTGAAGTCGTGGTATTTCTCCTCCACCGTGACGTTGAAGAAACCCCTGTCGTTCAGGTTTATGCCCTTGTTGATGTAGAACGAGCCCGTGGCGCCGTCGCCCTCGTAGTATTCGCCGCCGGTGCCCGAGATCGAGCCCCCGTGGTCTGCGGTCTTCAGGATGATGTTCACCACGCCCGCCACGGCGTCGGAGCCGTACTGGGCCGCCGCGCCGTCCTGCAGCACCTCCACATGGTCGATGGCGCCGACAGGGATGTAGCTGAGGTCCACCGAGGCCGAACCGGAATAGGGGCTGCCGCTGTCCACCGACAGGTTGGCGGTGTCGTGGCGGCGCTTGCCGTTGACGAGCACAAGGGTGTCGTTGGGGCTCAGGCCCCGCAGCGCCGCCTGGATGGTCAGGGCCGAGCTGTCGGCGCCGTACTGCTGCACGTTGAACGAGGGCACGTTCTGCTGCAGCGCCTGGGACAGGTCGGGCTCGCCGACGTGCTGCAGCGCCTGCTGGCCCACCACCTGGATGGGCTGGGCGCTGTCTTCGGCGCGCACGCCGGTCTGGCGCGTGCCGGTGACGATGACCTCGCTGACCTCATTGTTGGATGGCGAGGCCGGAGCGACCGTATTGGCGTCCTGCGCCAGGGCGCCGTGGGCCGCCGAGATCAAGGCAAGCGTACTGACTCCGCAAAGAAGCTTTCTCATTAGGTATAGTCCCCCTCTATGTCATGAGATGAAGCTTCGAGCGTCCCCTTCCTATGTTCCCCTCGCCCGCTGTTGATATCGCGGACTTGTTCTATTTCAAAGTGCTGGTCAGCGCGTCTTGACCGCCTGAACCTCGATCTCCACCAGCGCCCCCGGCGCGGCGAGACCGGCCACCTGCACGGTGGTGCGGGCCGGCTTGTTGGGCTGGGCCGCGGTCCCGAACAGCTGGGTGTAACCCGCCATCATGCCCGGGAAGTCCATGTGGCCGCCCTTGGCCGGGTCGCCGAGCAGGAAGACCCGCATCATCACCACGTCGCCAAGGCTGAGGCCCTGCGCTTTCAGCACGTCGGAGATCTTGCCGAGCGCACCGAGCGTCTGGGCCTCGGTGTCGCCGGCGGGCGCGCCTGCGGGCGGTGTGGGCGCGGTGGTCCCGCTGACATAGACGATCTCGGCGCCGGGCGGCACGACCACGGCGCTGGAGATCGGAAAGCTTCCGGCCGGAACGCGGGTCACATCCGCCGCACGAGCCGACACCGCGCCTACAGAAATCAACGCCAGGGCCAGCAGACCGCCCGAACATACTTGCTTCAATCTTGTCTCCCTAGTCTTCAAGCTCACGCTAGCCTCCG
>CAXTRP010000230.1:4118-5540 GCA_964246615.1 uncultured Caulobacteraceae bacterium
GGGCGTCAAAACACGTCCGCTTGACCGTTCGCCCGTCGAGAAGGCGAGGCGGATCACAGCGAGTGTAGGCATTGGCGTAGTGCGGCGGATCGTCATGCTTGCTGCGAGAGCAGCTCTACTCCGGCTTGTCTCGACGATGCAGCGTCGGCCGGAGGCGTTGCACTCAGCTAGCTGGAAAGGGCGGCGAGCTTAACAAAGGTGTCTTCTGCCTCTTTCGCGACCAGATTGCGCCGCAAAGACGCACGACTTCTGGGCGCCGAGCCCGCAGCTGCAGCCGCCTACAAACAATCGAAGGACGTGCCGTGCTCGATCTAGCGGGCGGTGTGAGCGACCAGGGACCAGACCGCGCCGCCCAGAGCCCCCAGCATGAGCACCAGTGTGGCCACGGCCTGGATGGCGAACCCCATGGTCCGCGAAGCGGGATCGCGGACATAGGCCCGCGCATAGATCACCCGGCCTATGATCCACACCAGACCCATGATCGCCGCGAAGCCAGAGCCCACATAGACCGCACAAAGCCACAGACTGGGCAGGTAGATGACCAGCCACTCCAAGGTGTTGGCCTGCACCCGCACCAGCCGCTCGAACTCCGGATGCCCGGTCATGGCGGGCGCCTGCACACCGTGCCGGGCGCGGCCGCGGCCTACCTGCAAGCCGGTGGCGAAGTAGAAGATGAGCGAGGCGATCGTGACGATCGCAACCCAGGCGTCCATGTGCATCCCCAACCGCGTGCAGCAAGAGGGTAACGTTGGTCGCGGGCCTTGGCGAGGGCCGAAGCTTGGCGGCTCAGGCGGGACCGCTCGGGGCCGGGCGACGGACGCTGCGCAGCATCCTGTCCACACGGGCCAGCAGGCGCTGATCGTCGAACGGCTTCACCAGGTAGTCGTCGGCGCCGTAGTCTCGCGCCATCTTGATGTCTGCGGCGGATTTGCGGGCGGTGAGCATGAGCACGGGCGTTCGGGCGCTCGGCGGATGGGCGCGCAGGGCGCGCAGCACGCTGAAGCCGTCCAGCCTTGGCATGTTGACGTCCAAGATCACCGCCGCCGGCGTGGCGTAGCGGATCTGGTGCAAAGCGCTTGCGCCATCCCTGGCGAAGCCCGTGCGGTAGCCGGCGATCTCCAGCCGCAGGATGACGAGCTCAAGGATCGCCGGATCGTCTTCGGCCACGAAGATGCGCATGGCGTTGGCCATCGACATCACGCGCGCTCCGCGACGCGCACGCCGGCGGCCGGCGCGTTCAGGTGGGCGTCCAGGGTCTCCAGCAGGTCGCGCTGGAAGATGGGCTTGGCGATCAGGCCGTCGAACATCGTCACCGCAGGATCCAGGACATCGGCGGAGAAGGCGACGATCGGGGTCTCAGCGTTGTGGCCGCGGGAGCCGCGAATGGCGCGCGCCGCTTCGCAACCGCCGACGCCGGGCATG
>CAXTRP010000231.1:0-3262 GCA_964246615.1 uncultured Caulobacteraceae bacterium
GCGCGCATCCGCCGCATCTTCGCGTTGCAGGCCCATGGCGCGATCACCGTGTTCGGCGCCCGGGTCGAGACGATCACCCCAGGTTCGGGCGCGCCGGGCCCGCGGGAACTGGTGGTCAGCACAGGCGGTACAGACGGCGTCTCGATCGCCAGCCGCTTGGTGGTCAACGCCGCAGGGTTGCAGGCGCACACCCTGTCCAACACCCTGGCCCTCAGCCTTGGCTGTCCCGAGCGCCCGCTCTACCTTGCGAAAGGCAGCTACTTCAGCCTTCAGGGCCGGCCGCCCTTCTCGCGCCTGATCTACCCCGTGCCCGACCCCGGCGGCCTGGGCGTTCACCTGACGCTGGACCTGGCGGGCCAGGCGCGCTTCGGCCCCGACCTGGAGTGGGTGGAGCACGTGGACTTCGCCGTCGATCCCGCCCGGGCGGCGGGCTTCTACGCGGCGATTCGCAATTACTGGCCGGGGCTGGCGGACGGCGCGCTGGTTCCCGGCTATTGCGGCATCCGGCCCAAGCTGAACCCGCCTGGTGCGCCGGCCGCAGACTTCCACATCGAGGCGCACGTCGTGGGGGCGGGCGTGATGATCGACCTGCTCGGGGTGGAGTCGCCTGGCCTGACGGCGTCCCTGGCGCTCGGCCGCTACGTGGCTGATCTGGCCGACGCGCGCCTCCCGGCCTAAAGCCGGCCCTGAGGTCTCGATACTGAGACCTGGCGGCGGGCCGCGAAGGAGGTGGACGTGGCGTCATCTAGGACCGGCGGGCAGATTTTGGTGGACCAGCTTCGCATCCAGGGCGTGGACACGCTGTTCTGCGTGCCGGGGGAAAGTTATCTGGCCGTGCTGGACGCCCTGTACGACGTGGACATCAAGCTCACCGTCTGCCGCCAGGAGGGCGGGGCGGCGATGATGGCGGAGGCCTACGGCAAGCTCTCCGGCCGGCCGGGGATCTGCTTCGTCACGCGCGGGCCGGGCGCCACCAACGCCGCCGCAGGCGTCCACGTCGCCCACCAGGACTCCACGCCCATGATCCTGTTCGTGGGCCAGGTGGAGCGGGCTTTCCGCGGGCGCGAAGCCTTCCAGGAGCTGGACTACCCCTCGGTGTTCTCCAGCATGGCCAAGTGGGTGGTGGAGGTGAACGACCCGGCGCGCCTGCCCGAGATCATCTCGCGCGCCTTCTCGGTGGCGACATCGGGCCGTCCGGGTCCGGTAGTCATCGCCCTACCCGAAGACGTGCTGACCGCGGGCGCAGTCGTGGAAGACGCCCGCGCCGTGACGCCGCTGGAGATCCATCCCGGGCCGCAGCAGATGGAGCAGGTGCGCACGGTTCTGGACGCCGCCCGCCGGCCTATCGCGATCCTGGGCGGCTCACGCTGGTCGGCCGGGGCGGTGGCGGCGTTCGCAGAGTTCGCCGAGCGCGCCAAGCTGCCGGTCGCCTGCTCCTTCCGCCGCCAGATGCTATTCCCGGCTGACCACCCCTGCTATGCGGGCGACCTGGGCCTCGGCGCCAACCCCGGGCTGGTTCAGCGCGTCGCCGGCGCCGACCTGGTGCTGGTGATCGGCGGCCGGCTGTCTGAGATCGCGTCTCAGAGCTATACCCTGTTCGCCATTCCCAACCCCGCCCAGGCGCTGGTGCATGTCCATCCGGACCCCGACGAGATCGGGCGGGTGTACCGGCCGCAGCTCGGCGTGATCGCTACGCCTCCCGCCTTCGTGGAGGCGTTGGGCGCCTTGGAGTCCGCACAGCCACGCCCGGGAGACGAGGCCGCCGCCGCTCACCAGGCCTATCTCGCCTGGAGCGACCTGGCCCCGATCCGCCAGCCCGGCGCATTCCAGATGGCGCAGGCCATGCAGGAGATGATCCGCGTGCTGCCGTCTGACACCGTGGTCTGCAACGGAGCGGGCAACTTCGCCATCTGGGTGCATAGGTTCTGGCCCTTCCGCCGCTACGGAACCCAGCTCGCCTCCACTTCCGGCAGCATGGGCTACGGCCTGCCGGCAGCGGTCGCCGCCAAGCGCATGGACCCCTCGCGCACCGTGCTGGTGGTTTCCGGCGACGGCGACTTCATGATGACCGGCCAGGAGTTCGCGACGGCTGTGCAATACGACCTGCCGATCGTGGTCGTGCTGCTGGACAACGGCATGTACGGCACCATCCGCATGCACCAGGAGAAGGCTTATCCTGGCCGCCCGTCGGCCACCGCCCTGAGGAACCCGGACTTCTGCGCGCTGGCGCAGGCCTGCGGCGGCCACGGGGAGACCGTGGAGCGGACCGAGCAGTTCGCCGCCGCCTTGGCGCGAGCGCTGGCCAGCGGCAAACCAGCGCTGCTGCACTGCAGGATCGACCCGGAGGCCATCACCCCCGCCACGACGCTCCAACGGCTCCGCGAGCAGGCGACGATCGCCGGCCTCGGCGCCTAGGACGGCCGCCGCCCTTAGGCGAACTAGACCCGCTCAATGTTCAGCTTCAGTTCATGGCTGAAGACCCAACCTCATCAAACGCGTTTAAGACGCTCAAGCAAGATGAGAGATGGTTCAGATGATGAAGAAGGCTTTAATTGCGGCCGTCGCCGCAACAGCAACCTTGGCCAGTGTCTCGGCGGCTAGTGCTTCCGGCGGCTGCGGCCCTGCATTTCATCGTGGTCCTTATGGCGGTTGCCGTCCCAACTACGGCGCTGGCCCGGTGGTGGCGGGCGGCCCGGCCCTCGGTGGGTTCTATGGCGGCCGCGGCTACTGGGACGGGCATCGCTACTGGGGTCATCGTTATGCTTGGCATGGCGGCTGGCGCTACCGCTAAAGCAGGCCTTCCTGACCGAGGCCCTGCGCTAAGGTCGTAGGCTTCGTCCGAAATGGCCCGGTGTTCCAAGCGGGAGCGCCGGGCCGCTCCAAGCCGCGTTGCATTGTGCTCTACGGCGTTCTCTCTTAGGCCTTCAGCCGTAATGGTGGGGCGTTCCATGCTGAAGAGACTGCTCGGGGCCACGGCCGGCCTTCTCATGCTGGCCTCGTCGCCGCTGCACGCCGCCGAGACGTCGGTTGCGGTGGCCGCCAACTTCACCGAGCCCGCCAAGGAGATCGCCGCCGCCTTCAAGCGCGCCACGGGCGATGACGCGGTTCTAAGCTTCGGCGCCTCCGGCCAGTTCTACGCCCAGATCACCCACGGCGCGCCTTACCAGGTGTTCCTGTCCGCCGACACGGACCGGCCGCTCAAGGCCGAGCAGGCGGGGCTGGGCGTACCGGGTTCGCGCTTCGTCTACGCCACCGGCGAGCT
>CAXTRP010000231.1:3272-5522 GCA_964246615.1 uncultured Caulobacteraceae bacterium
CCCTATGGCGCCGCGGCGATCCAGACCATGACCAAGCTCGGCGTCTACCAGGACCTGAAGCCCAAGATCGTGCAGGGCGCGTCGATCAACCAGGCCTACCAGTTCACCAGCACCGGCGCCGCCCAGCTGGGCTTCGTGGCGCTGAGCCAAGTGGCCCTGCAGCCCGGCGGCTCGCGCTGGCAGGTGCCGGAGAGCCTGCACGAACCCATCGACCAGGGCGCGATCCTACTGGTCACGGGCGACAAGAACCCTGCGGCCTGGGCCTTCATGGCTTTCCTAAAGGGGCCGGAGGCGAAGGCGATCATCCGCCACTACGGCTATGCCGTGAAGTGAAGCGGGCCGATCGCCGGTCGCCTAGGCCAGAGTCGACGGCCGTGAAGCGAGCGTCGCCGCAGGGCCGGCCGGCTTGTACGACGATGTCCTGAGGGCGTAAGGAAAGCCCGCGGTGACGAGCGGCCTTTCAGTCCAGGCGCAGGCCCCTACCGTGAGCGGAGGCCCCATGCAGTTCAACATCAACGGCTTGGACGTGACGGCCGAGGTGGACATCCGCACCTCCCTCCTCGACCTCCTGCGCGAGCACCTGCACATGTCGGGCACGAAGATGGGCTGCAACCAGGGGGCGTGCGGCGCCTGCACCGTGCTGGTGGACGGGCATCGGATCAATTCCTGCCTGGCGCTCGCGGTGCAACACCAGGGTCGCAAGATCATAACCGTGGAGGGCTTGGCCGCCGCTGGCGAACTGCATCCCCTCCAGCGCGCCTTCATCGAGCATGACGGCTTCCAGTGCGGCTACTGCACGCCCGGCCAGCTCTGCTCGGCTGTCGGCATGGCGGCGGAGATCGAGCGGGGCGCTCCCAGCGTCGTCACCGCCGACTTGACGGCCGAGACCATCGCGCTGGACCACGACGAACTGCGCGAGCGGATGAGCGGCAACCTGTGTCGCTGCGGCGCCTATAACGGCATCGTCTCGGCCATCGCCGAGACCTTCGGCCCCAGCACGGCCGGCCCTGCGAGCGTCAGCACGGAGGCGGCCCTATGATCGAGTTCACCTACGCCAAGGCCGCCGATGCGCCTGGGGCCGTGAGCTTGGCCGGCGCGTCCGCCAACGCCAAGTATCTCGGCGGCGGCACCAACCTCGTGGACCTGATGCGCGAGGCGGTGGAGACGCCTGACGCCCTGGTGGACGTCGCCGGCCTCTCCAGCCCGATCGAGCAATCCGACGACGGCGCCCTGCTGATCGGCGCAGCCGCAACCAACGCCGCGGTGGCGACATCCTGCAACGCACCCGCTGCACCTACTTCTACGACGATGCTGCGCGTTGCAACAAGCGCCATCCCGGCGCGGGCTGCGACGCGGTGGACGGGTTCAACCGCATCCACGCCATCCTGGGCGCCTCGCCCGCTTGCGTAGCCACGCACCCGTCCGACATGTGCGTGGCGCTGGCGGCGCTGGACGCGGTGGTCCATCTCGAAGGCCACGACGGCGTGCGCACCCTGAAGCTCACCGAGCTGCACCGGCTGCCGGGCGGCCGGCCGGACATCGAGACGGAGCTGCGGCCGGGCGAGCTGATCACGGCGGTGCAACTGCCGGCCCTGCCGATGGCCAAGCACTCCACCTACCGCAAGGTGCGCGACCGGGCGTCCTACGCCTTCGCCCTGGTGTCGGTGGCTGCGGCGCTGGACGTGGGGCCGCAAGGCGAGGTGCGCGACGTGCGCCTGGCGCTCGGCGGCGTGGCGGCCAAGCCTTGGCGCGCCTGGATCGCGGAGGATCATTTGCGCGGCAAGCCGGCCATTGAGGCGAACTTCCGCGCGGCGGCCGAGGCCGAACTCGCCGACGCCACGGGCCTGCGCGACAACGGATTCAAGATCGAACTGGCCAAGCGCACCCTCACCGCGGTGCTTGGCGAGCTGGCGGGAGAGCACCCATGAGCATCGTCCAGGACGCGATGAAGGCCGCCATGGGCGCAGCCATCCAGTATGCGCCGAAGACCTGGCTGCCGGGCGGGACGCCGGACGCCGCAGCCGGCAAGCACGGGCTCATCGGCAAGCCGATCTCTCGCCTCGATGGGCCGCTGAAGGTCCAGGGCCGTGCGCGCTTCGCGGCCGAAGTGACGCTGGACGGGATGGTCTATGCGGCCCTGGCCTACAGCGCCGTCGCCAAGGGCAAGATCGCCTCGCTGGACACCGCCGAGGCCGAGGCGGCGCCAGGCGTGGTGCTGGTGATGACCTATCGCAACGCGCCCCGCATGGA
>CAXTRP010000232.1:0-5508 GCA_964246615.1 uncultured Caulobacteraceae bacterium
CCTTGCCCCTCGTCGCGTTCCTGGCGCTGCGCAGGAAGCGGGGTCTCCGTCGCATGGCGATGATCGCGGCATTGGCGGTTTGTCTGGTTCTGAATGGCCGTTCCGCCTCGGCCTACGCCGCCCTCATGCTGGGGGCGTTGATCGCCGACGCGCTCGACGGCGCGCAGGGCTATGCCCGGCTCTCGCGCCTGGCTGGACGACCCTGGTGGATCTACGTCGCACTCCTAGTATCAGCCTGGCTGGTCGCCCGGTTCCATGAGGCGTGGGCGCTGCCGCCGGCCGCCTATCTTGGATGGCTGTCACTTTGCAGCGCAGTCTTCATGATAGACGCCCTGATCGGCCGTGGCGGGCGGTTCATGGTGCTGACAAGCCCGCCTGTCCGCACTTTCGGGCGCTTGTCCTACGCCTTCTACCTTGTGCACGTCATAGCAATAAACGTCTGCGCTCCGCTTGCCCGCGGCGCGGCGGTCCGGCAGACGCTGGGTGTGATCGTGGCTTTTGGCGTTGCGACAACGATGGCGTGGGCGCTGCACCACGGTGTCGAGCGGCCTGGGATAGCCTTCGCTCGCGGGTGGCTGGGGCGGCGCAAGGCGCTGGCATCGCGGGACGCGGATGGCGTGCTGATCCCTGGGGCCCCTCTCCCGGTCAGCCTCTGAGACGCTAAGCCAGCGCCTGAGCGAGAGCAGCGGCGTCCGCCTCAAAATCCCATTGACCAATGATCCGCAAGCTCTCCCGCCCCATCCGCTCCCGCAACCCGGCGTCGCCGGCCAAGAGGGCGAGATGGCCGGCGAGCGCCTCCACATCGCCGGTCGGGTAGATGAAACCGTTGAGGCCATGGCGAACGAGGTCGGGGGCGCATCCCGCCTCATCGGTGACGACCACGGGCTTAGCGGCGTTCATCACCTCGTTGATCACCAGGCCCCAGGGCTCCGCCGCCGAGGGCATGACGAAGACATCGCAGAGGTCGAACAGGGCGGCGAGCTGGGCCTGGGTTTGAAACCCCAGAAAACGGACGCGCTCCAGGCCCGCGGCGTCCGCCCGCACGGCGGCCTCCGTCTCGCCGGAGCCGGCGTAGACGAGCCAGGGCGCCTGCGCGTTCTCCACCGAGGGGAGGGTGCGACGATAGGCGTCCAAGAGGTCCCCGGCGCACTTGCGCACCTGGAACTTGCCGGCGAACAGGATGACGGGCGCACGGGGCAGGAGGCCGAGCTCCGCCCGCAGGGTCTCGCGGCGCGGGGCGGCCTCTGCGATGCGCGCCTGGAAGGCGGTGTTGTCCACCGCATAGGGCGCCATGAAGATGTTGCGATCGGCTACGCCGAGCTCGCGGTAGTAGTCCGCGTTCAGGGTCCCGATGGCCAGGAAGCGAACGCCGAGAGCGGATAGGAGCCGCATCTGCACCTGCTTGACACGCTCGCGCCAGGGTCGCCGACGGTTGCCGAGCTTGTGCACGTCGTCGCGCACCAGGACGCGCATACCCCGTGCGAGCGCATAGGCGGCGGCCAGCATGTTGAAGGGCCGCGCGTAGCCGTGGACCCAAAGCGCGTCGAAGCGCCCCCGGGCCAACGCCCGCGCCAGCCCACGACTATAGCCCGGTACGCCGTCTGTCCGAACGCGCCCGAGCGGCGGCAGGAAGGTGTGGCCGTAGCCCTCCAGCAGAGGCACGTCCCAGGCGATGGCTTGGCCGAAGCCGCGGTCGTGATAGCTCCTGATCGAGATGTCGCTCTGGAAGAAGACGTGGAGGTCTATCTCCGGCATGGCGGCGATCCGGCGCAATAGCGGCGCCTGGTATTGGATTGGGTGGGTAACGAGGTAGGCCAATCGAACGGGGTAGCCAGGAACAGGGCGGCTCATGCCATCAACCGCCGCCTTAAGGGACGGATGAGGGCCGCGGCCTCGCTCCGGATGAGGTCGATGGGTGGACGGGCAAGGAGCGCCACGAGCAGGTCGCGGGAAATGCCGAATAGCTGCGTCGAACGGCGAAGCGCGAGCGCGGCGAAGGCGAGGTCGAGCCCGAGAACTGCAAGAGCGGCTCCGTTAATGCCCATCAGGTGGACCAGCGACCACATGAGGACAAGGAAAGGCAGGCCGGCCGCCGCAAGCCAGACGGTTACGTCGCCCAAGCGCCCACGCGACATTAGCGCCTCCTGCGAGGGCAGGCCCAACGAGAACACGGCGGTCGAGATCGAGCAGAGCAGCAGTAGGCCGAGCGGGGCCTCCACCTTGCCTCGAGTCCAAAGGTGCACAATGGTTGGGCCCACAACGAGCACGACCGGGATCAGCACAATGGCGATCCAGAAGCTGACCCTCATGGCGTTACCGAGGAGGACGCGCGCCCGCTCCCCGTCTCCCTCGCCGTGCGCCAGCGAGAGCTCCACGGTCGGAGAATGGGCCACCACGTCAATGGGCATGCGCACGATGCGCATCAGCATGGCGGTCACGGCGAAAGTGGCGACCGCTGTCGGGCCGAGCACTGCGCCCAGCATGATCCGAGGCGCCTGCACGATCATGCCGTAGTAGCCGAAGCTGGAGGCGAGTACGCCTAGCATGGGGTGGCTTAGCCGGCGCAGGACGGACCCCTGAAAGGTCCACGGCCCGCGCCAAACCCAAGGAGCCGCGCGGAGGACAGCAATGGCGAGCACAATCAGGTGGATTCCGGTGGTCGCGAGGTAAATGAGGCATGCTGAGCCTGGTCGCCAACCCAGAATGCCTACTGCTAGTAGCATCAGTGTGAATTCCACGACCTGTCGGTTGGAGCTAATAAAATCGCTTAGACCATAGCGTCCGACCGAGCTGAGAGAGGCTTCTAGGACTCCTATGACCAGGGTCAGTCCGATCTGGACGGCGAACACTGTAGCCACGGTCGCCGCTTCGCCGAGCGTCATGTACTGTGGTTTGAGTATGTAGCGGAACGGCAGAAAGTGAATTGCGGCGATAAAGGCGGTGGCCGCCAATCCGCCGAGCACCACCATCAGAGTCAGGCAGGTCTGGAACGACCGTCGCATTCGGTCGTGTCCGCCTTCTCCGTAGGCGAGCGCCATGTCTGCCTTAACGGCTCCCGGAACGCCGACGTTGGCGTAGTTGATATAAAGCGCTAGTGCGCTCAAGGCGACCCACTCCCCGTAGCCTGCGGCTCCCCACCTCGTGATGAAAACAGGCACCATCAGCACCTGTCCGCCCATCATGACCAAACGACCGTAGGCTTGGGCGAGGAAACCTTTGATCAACCGTCCGCGGACCGCACCGCCCTTGCCGGCGATGTTGCTCTGGGTCGCCGTCACCGAGCCAGCTCCATACTGCGGCGCCCGTGGCAGGCGCCCGCGGGCAGAAACAGGCTGCGGCCTCGGAAAGCAAGACTGCGGATCGCCTCAGGCCCAGCGAGAACCTATGGAAAGGGTCGTGGCCGGAGCAGGCTTAAAAACTATGCTATAGGCGTGACGACCGCCTGATTAATGGCTGGCCGACCGGCTTTCGCAACCTTGAACGCAAGCGCGACGCTGGACTAAGGAGGGATAGCAGAGGTGTTCTTCAAGGTAGCCGTCAGCCTAGTTGTCGCGGTATTCGTTGTGCTCGGAGCTAGCGAGTTTGCAATTCGCTGGATGGGCGTGACTGACATCCCCATTTTTATTCCTGACATTAGAGTTGGGTATTATCCAAGGCCGAGTCAGCACGGAAAGGTACTTCGTCGTAATCATTGGGTATTTAATGATCGTAGCATGGGTGTTGCCGAGCCGTTTCGGTATGCGCCGAACGGTGTGCTTCTGGTTGGCGACAGTGTCGTCTACGGCGGTGCGCCTCTAGACCAACCTGTGCATATCGCTCCCTTATTAAGGCGAGCGACCGGTCGTTCCGTTTGGCCTCTTGCGGCAGGTGGTTGGGCGCTGGACAACGAATTGCAGATGGTGCTCGCTCACAGCGACCTTCTGCATACCCCTACAATCGTGTGGGTGAGCAACACAGGTGACTTCGGGGCGAAGAATGCTTGGACCAATCCCGTACAATATCCCTCTCACCGACCCATTTCGGCTCTATTTTATGTCCTAAGACGTACCCTACTAAAGCCGCGCGACGTGGTTGACTCGCCCGAGTCACCAGAAGCGACCCGACGGTGGCAAATGGATTTGCAGAGCTTCCTAGACGCTTACCATGGGAGGCTGCTTTGGGTACTTTATCCTAAGAAAAACGAACTCGATGTGCGTCAAGAGAGATTTTCTCTTCTCCGTAAGATATTACGGGATAGAGCAAGGATTATAGACTTAGGCAATACACCCGCATGGAGTAAGCAGAACTACAGAGATTCTATTCATCCGAATGCAGAGGGCGACCAAGTTCTTGCCACCGTCATAGCTAATAATCTTTGATGGCAGCTAACTGTTAAGTCTCGTAAGCCTTGATCAAAGCCTCGCGTACCCTGACTTGAAATGCTTCGAGAGACGACCAGAGGCGCAGTTCACGCAAATTCCTTAGACCTACAGGCATTTGCAAGGTCCGGACGATTTGTTCAGCCGCTAAATCGGGCGAAGCGAAATCTATGCGTGCCACAGACTCTTGGAAGAAGTCTACGTAACTTGGGCTGATATCAGGTGCGAAAACATGCTTGTTAAAGTGTATTGCCTCCAACACTGGAATGCATAGCCCTTCCTCGTGGCTCGGCGATATGAACCCAGCACAATGTGTATAAAGGTTCGTAAGCGTCAAGTCTGAAACGTCATCCATAAATACAACTGAGTATATGCCGGCAGCCCTAAAAGCCTCTCGCGTGCGGAGATCGGTTTGGCCCGCTAGCACTAACTTGATAGCTGAACGCTTCTCGACTTCTTTCCACAATGGAATAAGAGCGTCTTTTCGTTTCCGCCAGCCGCCACCCGCAACGTTTAGCATGTATGGCGGCTTGATGACCGGGGAACACCCGGTAAATTTAAAGCGGTCGTTCTCAACAGGACAGCCGACCACAAAGACATTTCGACCCAACCTTAACATTCCTATCTCGACCGGGATCACCCCAGGATTGGACAGGAGCGCTCTAGCCCGTTGCACCGCTATTCTTATTGCCCTCTGCAGAAGCTTCCCAGTCCACTCAGTGAGCGGTGCATCAGCGATTTGTCCAAGCGCTTGGCGCATGGCAATTGTATCGTGGATCATGATTACTAGTTTGCGGCGGGGCACAAGGATCGACGAGGGCGCATTGCCCTGGTCAGCGATAACGACCAGGTCGTAGCGACAACTCGTTAGCCATAGACGAAGGGTGAGTAAGACATACTGATCGGCATAAGCTAGCCACTTGGCGGCGCGGCCTGCCTTCCGTCCCTCGGTGAGGAAGCACGCAGGAGCGGTGATCAGGTCTGCCACACCCATGGGGGCGGCTGCCTGGATGATCCAGTGTGCGAAGAGCGACATACTTGGTTGACGAACGAGAGGGTGTGTACCAACCACTAGGATGCGCATGCGTGTCGTCCGTCGGGGCGATGATGCCGCTTGTCGGCTGTGGCTAGCGAGTCGATCTCGCCGAAG
>CAXTRP010000233.1:0-5499 GCA_964246615.1 uncultured Caulobacteraceae bacterium
CCGGCCAGCTGGTCGCGGAAGCTGCGTTCGGTGATCGGCAGGTCCACCGCTTGGCGGCCGATGGCGGCGGAGGAAAAGGCGATCTCGAAGGCGACCTCGAACCGGTCGCAAGGCCGAAGTGCTGCGGACTTGCTCCCGTCTGCAACCTCCACGGGCGCGAGGATCTCGATGTAACGGCGGGGCTGCTCCTGAGTGCGGCGGCCGGCGCGATCCAGCAGCTGCACGAAGGGCAGGGCGGAACCGTCCATGATCGGGATCTCGCTCCCGTCCACCTCGACGATGACGTTGTCCACGTCCAGCGCGCATAGCGCCGCCATCAGGTGCTCGATCGTGGAGACGCCGACGCCTGCAGCGTTGGACACTTCGGTATTCAACTGGGTGCGGGTGACGGCGCCGATGGAGACCGGAATGCGATTGTCGCGATCGCTGACGTCGCTGCGGACGAACACCACGCCCGTATCCACCGCCGCCGGTCGCAGCGTGATCCGCACCCGTCGCCCGCTATGAACACCCACGCCCGCACAGACAGCGGGGCCTGCGATGGTGTGCTGCAGCGACTGGGCTGTCTTCAAAGCGGTATTCCCCACAAGAATAGTGCTCGCCCGCCTTTGCACCGCTAATCGGTGTAGTCACTCTCCCGCAATGTCTGAAGACACGTCCTGTTACGAACTGTTTCCATAAGACATTGCGGCCGGCTCAAGACTGTATTCTCACCTGTCGGACAGCAGAAAACCCCGGCCAACGACCGGGGTTCTCGTAGCCTACGGGGTGAGTGGCTAGTTCGCCAGGCGGCGCAGGAACGAGGGGATGTCGAGATCCTCGGTCGCGTCGTGAGGCTCGGCCGCATGCTGCGGCGCGGGTTGGGCGCCGCCGCCCATGGCCGCACGAGAAGGTGGGGGCGGAGGCTGTGACGGCTGCTGAGCAGTCGGCGCGGCATAGTCCTGCCTCGGACGACTACCGAACAGGCTGAGCCAACCGCCCTTGCGCGCGGGTTCCGGCTGACGCTGGCTGGCGTAGCCCTGAGGCTGTGGAGCGGAGCGGGCGTCCTGCGGCGGCCGATTGTAGCCGCTGCGAGGCATCTGGCCGAGCCCCTCCTGCTCCATCTGCTCCACCGCGGGATCGATGATGCGGATGGTGGAGGGTTCCGCCTGCGCGCGGAGAGGTTCGGTGCGAGCGGGCTCGGACCTGACGGGCTCGGCTCGGGCGGGTTCAGGCCACAGGGTCGGCTCCATCGGCTCGGCGGATGCGGCGAGGGGCGCAGCGGCTTCGGCGGCGCGACTCAAGGTGGCGTGGGCGCGCTGGGCGGCGGTGGAGACGGCGGACGACAACTGCTGGCTGACAGGCGCCGGGGCCGGCGCTGTCGTGCGGGCGGGTTCGCGACGCTGGCTGGATTCGGCTTGCGCCTGGACCTGGGCGCCGGCGTCCATGCCGGTCGCCACCACCGAGACGCGGATGCGGCCCTCAAGAGCCGGATCGAAGGCGGCGCCGAAGATGATGTTGGCGTCCGGATCGACTTCGGAGGAGATGGCGTTGGCGGCCTCGTCCACTTCCAGCAGGGTCATGTCCAGGCCGCCGGTGACGTTGACCAGGACCGCCTTGGCGCCCTTCAACGAGACCTCGTCCAGCAGCGGGTTGGCGATGGCGTTCTGTGCGGCCATCAGGGCGCGATCCTCACCACCGGCCTCGCCCGTGCCCATCATGGCCTTGCCCATCTCGGTCATCACCGAGCGGACGTCGGCGAAGTCCAGGTTGATCAGGCCGGGCATGACCATCAGGTCGGTGATGGAGCGCACGCCCGAATGCAGCACCTGGTCGGCCATGGCGAAGGCCTCGGCGAAGGTGGTGCGCTCGTTGGCGACGCGGAACAGGTTCTGGTTCGGGATGACGATCAGGGTGTCGACATAGCGCTGCAGTTCCGACACGCCGGCGTCAGAAAGACGCATGCGGTGGCGGCCCTCGAACTGGAAGGGCTTGGTGACCACGCCGACGGTCAGGATGCCACGCTCCCGCGCCGCCTTGGCGATGATCGGCGCCGCGCCCGTGCCCGTGCCGCCGCCCATGCCGGCAGTGATGAACACCATGTGGGCGCCTTCGAGGTGCTCGCTGATCTCGGAGTAGCTCTCCTCGGCCGCGCCCATGCCGACCTCGGGATGGGCGCCGGCGCCCAGGCCCTGGGTCACCGTGGCGCCGAGCTGGATGCGGCGGTCGGTGCGGGCGAACTGGAGCTGCTGGGCGTCGGTGTTGGCGACGACGAACTCCACGCCCTCGAGACCCGCCTCGATCATATTGTTTACCGCGTTACCGCCAGCGCCTCCTACGCCGAAGACGACGATGCGAGGCTTCAATTCGGTGGCGCGGGGCGCCGAGAGATGAATCGCCATGGAGCTTTCCCTGAACCGCCGTTCTCTCGATCCGCGTTGAGATGGCCGTTCAGACCAACCCAGCGAACTCGGATAGGACGCGCTTATCCTTAACCCGTGGTTAACTCCTTAGGCTGAGTCGGCGAAACCGAAACGGCTAGGGATCAACAATCCCCGGTCCGTGTAAGGGCGGCTCTCGGGTCAGGCGTTGGAGTTTCCACTTGCCGTGGACCGCAGGTGCGTCACCATTAAGGCCGGCTTTAGCTGTCGCAAGATCGCAGACGGCGCTTCCACGGAGCGGCGGCGGCCCCACCTACACGTCGCGCGGTGCAGAACATGGAAATCGATTTTCAAGCTCGACTCTGCGATAACCGGCGCTCACAAAAGAGATTAGTCAGTGCCGCATCATAGGCGGCCATCATCTCTCCTGAAGATGATAGCTATCGTTTACGCGGCAAACCGGAGCTAAGTTCACGGCATGCAAGGCTTTCGTCAGATTGATTTTGCCTCCCATAGCTTTTTCCTAAATGAGGTAGGTGGATCTGATTACGTCGCCACTCTGATGCAAGGTGGGGGCTATGAGGCGCCGCTGCCGATGCTGCTCTCCGCCGTCGTCGGGAGGGTCAAGGGACGTTTTCTCGACGTCGGCGCAAATAACGGTCTCTACTCCATTTTGGCATGTAACGCCAATCCTCAGATAACCGTCACCGCTTTCGAGCCATACCCGCCTGTGTTGGCCGTGCTTCGCTCCAACATAGCAGCCAACCATCTCGCGGAACGGATCGAGATCAAGGAGTTCGCTCTAAGCGATCATCGTGGCGAAGCACCCTTGTATCTGCCAGACCAAGCACACGGCCTACTTGAAACAAGTTGCTCTCTGGAGAGCGACTTCATACCAAGCTCAGAGGAAATATTTAAAGCCAAGATTGAGAAACTAGACGATTTAGCTGACATCAAAAATGTCTCGGTCATAAAGGTGGATATAGAAGGTCATGAATGTGCTTTTCTGCGTGGGGCGCAGCGCACGCTTAGGCGAGATCGTCCCATTATATTTGCTGAGATGATGTCTGTAGCTGAAAACTCGTTTTACGAGATTTCATCGATGATGAAGATGTTAGATTACGTTCTGTTCCGTTTAAGGCCGGACGCCGCAATTGCAGCGGATTTCATCAAGTTCGATCCTTTGGCGTGGAACTGGGGATTAATCCCTAGAGATAAGCTCGAACTGTTCCGAGATGCCGCCACGGCCCACTTGGTAGAAATCGTGAAACCTTTCTGGTGATCCACTTCGATACTATCCAAAAGTAAGAGTGGCATATGCTGTATTCTTGTGAAAGGAGCTGGGGCGCAGCGCATGTTGAGGCTGGCCTGCTAGATGTCGTAGAATGCCGCGACACTCTGTTTGTGCCCCTAAGTGATCAATGTTATTATACAGGCGACTCCGCATGGGGTATCTACGACAAGGCGGGTCAGCTTGTAGAGGCTGCAGCCTTGCGGATTGGCGTAGATGCTGAACTTCTTGGTCAAGCCCCCACGAGTCTCACGAGCCGGTCGGCGGCGGCCCTCGGACCTGCCCCCAGCTATATTTACGGTGGCGTCTTCAATCCACATTATGGCCATTTCATCTGCACGACCGTATCAAGGTTGTGGCCCTCGTTGCGCCACAACCAGGATCGACCAAAGATCCTCTTTCACTCGCACCAGTCTCCGGGATACATGTTTGATTTGCCACATGTGAAAGTCTGCTTCGAAGCCCTGGGCATCTTCAAGGAAGATGTGGTCTGGTTTCGCGAACCGACGATTGTGGATAGGCTTCTGGTCCCGCTGCCGTCTTTCCGAGAGCAGAATAGCGTCAACAGGGTGTTTCGCGATCTGGGCTTAAGAGTTGCTTCATCCCTCGGGCTCAAGGCGGAGAACGACTACAAGCCGCCCGTTTACCTCAGCAAATCCAAACTGAGCCTTGGTGTGGGAAAATACAGAAACGAGGAAGTGTTTGAGCGCTCGATGGAGAGATTGGGCGCGGAGATCGTCTATCCTGAGCTGATGTCGCTGGCAGATCAGGTCCGCCTCTTCTCACAGAAGAGAGTCATTGTCGGAACGATCAGCTCCGCCTTTCACACGAGCCTATTCTCGGGTGTTAATGCTGAGTTGATATGCCTGTCAGGAAACGATTTGGTCAATACCAACTTTATTCTGATTGATAAGGCGCGCGGCGTTGACGCCACCTACGTCTATCCCTCTTACGGTATGCAAGCTGAAAGCGGCGTGGACGGTTTCCTCACGACCATCGATCTGAACGAGCCTGAGCGGGTCGGCGAAGAGCTTGCTGCCTTGGTTGCTTCGGTCGATGCGCGTCTCGCAAGTGAAGGCGCCCCGCGCAGCTTCTCCCGCTTGAGCACGCCCGTGCCGCCCGCTGTCGCGGACGACGATGTCGGTTCCGCACCGGAGGACAAGCTAGCTTTCGCCACGCGCAACACGATGAAGGCGGAGATGGCCGCGCATGGCTGGAGGATCGGACCACATACTTACGGCACGCCCAACGTGCTGGAAGCGACTTACGGACCTTTGACGATCGGCAGTTTTTGCTCGATCGCCGCGAACGTCACGATCGTGCTCGGCAACCATCGCGTCGATACGGTGAGCACCTACCCGTTTCGCTCCCTCTTTGGATTGTGGCCGGGAGCCGAGCTCGTCGATTCCGACCACGACGGCCGCGGGGGCGTGGAGATCGGGAGCGACGTTTGGATAGGCTTTGGCGCCGTGATCCTGCCAGGTGCGCGCATCGGACATGGCTGCGTTATAGGCGCCAACGCTGTGGTTGGGGGAATTATACCCGACTACGCCATCGTCACCGGCAACCCCGGTAGAGTTTCGCGCAAGCGCTTCGACGATCAGACAATCAGTCGATTTCTCGCCGTCGCCTGGTGGGATTGGGACGAGGCGCGGGTAATGCGCGCCATCCCATTTCTGGCAAGCGGCAATCCACATCGCTTCTTGGAGCGCATGGAGTCCGGCGAGGCTTAGCAAGAAACGCCTAGGAGCGAGGAGACGCTACAGGTTCTCCCTCAGCCAGCCCGTTGCTCGGGCGAAGACGCCGGCGTTGGGGTCGACGGGCTCGCGGCCCTGCTCGGCGCGGGCG
>CAXTRP010000234.1:0-3712 GCA_964246615.1 uncultured Caulobacteraceae bacterium
AGGAATACGATTGGGAGGAACTGCTTCGGATGGAGCCGGACGCCGGCATCACCAACGTCCGCAAGACTGAGATCGCGCACTGGCAACAATGGATGGGCGCGAAGAACCGCTGCTTGGTGCCGATGACGTCGTTCAGCGAGCCCGACCAGGTGGGCGGGTCGCGCAAGTTCCAGTGGTTCGCGCTCGATGAGCCTCGGCCGTTGGCCTTCTTCGCCGGCGTTTGGACACCCCACGCCTGCGTTCGCAAGGTCAAGTCCGGCTGGGAGGAAATTGAAGCCTACGGCTTCATGACCACGGACGCCCGCCAGCCGGTCCTGACCTTCCACGACAAAGCCCAGCCGGTGATCCTGACGTCGCCGGCGGAGTGGGACCTGTGGCTGAGCGACGCGCCCTGGCCGGAGGTGAAACACCTGCAGGCACCCCTCGAGGATGGTGTCCTGAAGCTGGTGGGGACCGACGCCCGCGCCGATCCGGCTGTCCCCGCCTAGGGGATCAGAACGGCAGCTCGGGCGGCAGGTCCTTTCCCGCCTTCGGCGTGGCGAGGCTCGGCTTCTCCTTCCAGGGAAACAGCACCATGTCGGTCGAGCCGCAGCCCTTGGGCTCGCCGCAGGTCAGCTTCGGCAAGAGGTCAATTAGTCGGAGCCCGCGATAGGCGCCGAAGCGCGCCTCGATCTCTTCCACCTTCATCTCGAGGGTGCGCGGACAATGCCGACAGCAGACCCCAAGCGACCAGCTGTTGTCGAGCAAGGTGGCGATCGTATCGTTGCCGATCATCCACGGCTTGAAGCTGCGGATCGCCTTCTCCTCCGGCCGCTTCAGCGTGGTCGGCAGGCCGGGCGGCAAGGTTTCGGTGATGGCGGCGTCCGGCTTCTGCACAACTGATCCCATTCAGGCCCTTGACTCTTTCGAGGCTCGGAGAGAACGAATAGGAAACATGAATACCGCCCTCCTGTTTTGGAGTCCATGGCCATCGCGCTCGCCCCTGGAGCCTTCGACGCTTTGCGCGCCGCGATCGAGAAGATCGAGGCCGGCGGCCGTGCGCCCAAAGGCCTGCTGCCGTTCGGCCTGGACGTCTTGGACCGCCACCTCCCCACGGGCGGCCTGGCGCTCGGGGCGCTGCATGAGATCGCCGGCGGGGGCAACGGCGCCATCGACGGCACGGCTTCGGCCATGTTCGCCGCGGGCATCGCCGCGCGGACCCGTGGCCAGGTGCTCTGGTGCGTCACCCGGAAAGATCTCTTCGCTCCATCGCTCGCCCAAGCCGGTCTTTCGGCAGACCGGGTCATTTATGTCGAGGCCGGAGACGAGAAGACGGTCCTGGCCTGTTTCGAGGAAGGGCTGCGCCACGGCGGATTGGGCGCTGTGGTTGGCGAGGTTGCGCGCCTCTCCATGACCGCCTCGCGGAGGCTTCAGCTCTGCGCCGAAGCCTCCGGCACCATGGGCATCGCGGTCCGGCGCTGGCGTCGTCAAGCCGAAGCGGCCGACTTCGGCCAGCCCACTGCCGCGACCACGCGCTGGCGGGTGACCGCCCTGCCCTCCTCCCCGCTCCCGGCCGCTGGCGTCGGCCGACCCCGATGGTTTGTTGAACTCATTCGCTGCAAGGCCGGCGAATGCGCTGATTTTGAATTGGAAGCCTGCGATGAGACGGGTCGTCTCGCTTTACCTGCCGACCTGGCCGACCGATCGCCTGCGGCGCGGCCTTGGCAAACTCGCGCCGTCGGCTGACGTCCCGGTCGTCATGGTCGGGAGATCCGGCCGCAAACGGCTGGTGAGGGCGGCGGACGCTGCCGCGCAAGCTCTGCGGCTTCTCCCGGGCATGGCCGCGAGCCAGGCCCGCGCCCTATGCGCCGAGGTTGTCGTGCACGATGCGGACCCCTCCGGCGACGGCGAGGCGCTGGACCGCCTCGCCCTCTGGGCCTTGAAACTTTACGCGCCCATCGTGGCGGCCGATCCGCCCGACGGCCTAGTGCTGGACGTCAGCGGGGTCGCGCACCTCTTTGGCGGCGAAGAAGCGCTCCTTGCCGACATGACCACGCGTTTGGCCGCCGTCGGCATCTCGTCCCGCGCCGCCATGGCCGGGACCTGGGGCGCGGCCCACGCCTTGGCGCGGTTCATTCATGCGCCAGCGACCATCGTGCCGTCCGACCAGAGCGGGCGCGCCATCGCCCATCTGCCGACTTGGGCGCTGCGTTTGCCCGAGGGGATGTCGGACGCCCTGGGCAAGATGGGCATCGACACCGTGGGCGAGATCGAGGCCAAGCCCCGTGCACCCTTGGCGCTGCGGTTTGGGCCCGAGCTGACCCGTCGCCTGGACCAGGCTTACGGCCGGACCAGCGAACCGATCGAGCCGGTCGAGGCTGAGGAGCTGATCCAGGTAAGGCGCACGTTCGCCGAGCCGATCGGGGCGCCGGAGACCCTGGCGCGCTACACCCTGCAGCTTGTCGAGGCTCTCTGCGCGGCCCTGGAGGCCAAGGGCCTTGGCGCCCGCACCCTCGACCTGAGATTCCACCGGGTCGACAACCGCATCGAGGTCGTGCGCGTCGGGATGGCCAAGCCGGTCCGCGACATCAAGCGTCTGACACGCCTGCTCTGCGACAAGCTGGAGACCGTCGATCCGGGCTTCGGCGTCGAAACCATGGTGCTGGCGGCGCCCATGGCCGAGCCCCTGACTTGGAAACCCGTCGCCACCGACCTGACCACAGCGCCCACCCCGGACGTCGCCGACCTCGTGGACACCCTCGCCAACCGGCTAGGCCCAGGCCGTCTTTACCGCGCTGCGCCCGCCCAGAGCGATGTCCCAGAGCGATCGGTCCGCAAGGTCGAGCCGACTGGCCCCCCAACGGGCGGGACCTGGCCCGCCCATTGGCCGAGGCCAACGCGGCTGCTGGGTCGCCCTGAGCGCATCGACACCTTGGCGCTCCTGCCCGACCAGCCGCCCACCGCCTTCACCTGGCGGGGCTTCCGCCGGCGCGTGAAGCGCGCGGACGGGCCTGAACGGATATTCGGGGAGTGGTGGCGGCGCGACGGTGAGGTTGATGCCGTGCGCGACTACTTCCAACTCGAGGACGAGGCCGGAGAGCGGTTCTGGGTCTTCCGCCGCGGCGATGGCGAGCAGCCCGGCACCGGCGACCTCACCTGGTTCCTGCACGGCCTGTTCGGATGAGCGGCCGCGCCGCAGTGGCCCGCTATGTCGAGCTGCAGGCGACCTCGCACTTCTCCTTTCTGCGCGGCGCCTCCTCCTGCGAGGATCTCTTCAGCCAGGCCGCGCTTTGCGGGATCGAGGCGCTGGCCATCGTCGACCGCAACTCGGTCGCCGGCATCGTCCGCGCCCACGAAGCGGCCAAGGTCACGGGTGTCCGGCTGATCGTCGGCTGCCGGCTGGACCTGCTGGATGGGTCAGGCGTGCTGGTCTACCCGACGGACCGACCGGCCTATTCGCGGCTCTGCCGCCTGCTGTCGCTGGGCAAACGGCGGGCCGGGAAGGCGAAGTGCAATCTCGATTGGCAGGACTTAGCCGACTTCGCCGAGGGCCTGATCGCGGTCCTGGTCCCCGATCAGGCCGACGACGTCTGCGCCCAGCGTCTGCGGCGCCTGAGGGCGACCTTCCCCGCCGGCACCTATCTGGCCCTCAGCCTGCGCCGACGGCCGCGTGACGCCATGCGCCTGCACGACCTCTCCAACCTGGCTGTCAGCGCACAGGTGCGCACTGTGG
>CAXTRP010000234.1:3722-5491 GCA_964246615.1 uncultured Caulobacteraceae bacterium
CTCCAACCTCGCCGCCCAGGCGGGCGTGCAGACCGTGATCACCAATGACGTGCTGTTCCACCACCCCGAGCGCCGCCTGCTGCAGGATGTGGTCACCTGCATCCGCCATGGCTGCACCATTGACGAACTGGGATTTCGCCGCGAGCGCCACGCCGACCGCCACCTAAAGGCGGCCGAGGAGATGCACCGGCTGTTCAGCAAATACCCGGAGGCCTTGGCCCGCACGCTGGAGATTGCCGACCGCTGCCGCTTCTCGCTGGAGGAGCTGAAATATCAATATCCCGACGAGGTCTCCGCCTCCGGCCTGACGCCGCAGGCGTCCCTCGAAGCCCTGACCTGGGAAGGCGCGGTGCGGCGCTATCCGGAGGGCGTGCCCGACAAGGTCAAGGCGATCCTGCGCCACGAGCTGAAGCTGATCCGGACCCTGGACTACGCCCCCTACTTTCTGACGGTGAATTCGATCGTCGCGTTCGCGCGCAGCCAGGACATCCTCTGCCAGGGCCGGGGCTCAGCCGCCAACTCGGCGGTCTGCTATGTGCTGGGCATCACCTCCATCGACCCGGAGCGCAATGACCTGCTGTTCGAGCGCTTCGTCTCAGAAGAGCGGCGCGAGCCCCCCGATATCGACGTCGATTTCGAGCACGAACGGCGAGAGATCGTCATGCAGTGGGTCTACGAGACCTACGGCCGCGATCACTCGGCGCTGTGCAGCACCGTCATCCGCTACCGCACCCGCGGCTCCGTCCGCGACGTGGGCAAGGCGCTCGGCCTGCCCGAAGACCTCACTAAGATGCTGTCGTCGCAGACCTGGGGGTGGTCGGAGGGCGTGCAGGACAAGCATGCCCAGGAGCTGAACCTCAATCTAGAGGACCGGCGCCTGCGCCTGACCCTCGATCTCGCCCGTCAGCTTATGGGCTCGCCCCGCCACCTCTCGCAGCACCCGGGCGGCTTCGTCCTCACCCGCGATCGCCTTGACGAGCTGGTCCCAATCGAGCCGGCGGCCATGAAGGACCGCCAGGTCATCGAATGGGACAAGGACGATATCGACAGCCTGAAGTTCATGAAGGTCGACTGCCTGGCGCTGGGCATGATGAGCTGCATGAAGCGCGGCCTGGACCTGCTGAAGGCCCACAAGGACATCGACTTAGACCTGGCCACCATCCCTGCCGAGGATCCGCGAACCTACGCCATGATCCGCAAGGCTGACACCCTCGGGGTCTTCCAGATCGAGAGCCGGGCCCAGATGGCCATGCTGCCACGGATCAAGCCGCGCACCTTCTACGATCTGGTGATCGAGGTGGCGATAGTCCGCCCCGGGCCGATCCAGGGCGACATGGTCCATCCTTACCTGCGCCGCCGAGAGGGCAAGGAGCCTGTGGTCTTCCCCAAGCCCGAGTTGGAGAAGGTACTGGGCAAGACCCTCGGCGTACCCCTGTTCCAGGAGCAGGCCATGCGGGTGGCCATCGAATGCGCCGGGTTCACGCCCGGCGAGGCCGACCAGCTGCGGCGCGCCATGGCCACCTTCAAACACACCGGCGGGGTCACCCATTTCAAAGACAAGCTGATCGGCGGCATGGTCGAGCGAGGCTACGGTCAGGAGTTCGCCGAGACCACCTTCAGCCAGCTCGAAGGCTTCGGCTCCTACGGCTTTCCAGAGTCGCACGCCGCTTCGTTCGCGCTGATCGCCTACGCCTCGTCCTAGCTCAAATGCCACCACCCAGACGTCTTCTGCGCCGCCCTGCTCAATGCGCAGCCGATGGGCTTCTACG
>CAXTRP010000235.1:0-5490 GCA_964246615.1 uncultured Caulobacteraceae bacterium
CACGCCAGTGGAAAAGCAGCTCACGCCGTCCGCAGAAAAGCGGCTCAAGGTATTGCAATCGCTGGATAGTTTGGGCGCGGGCTTCCAGCTCGCCAGCCACGACCTGGACATCCGTGGCGGCGGCAACCTGCTGGGCGAGGAGCAGTCCGGCCACATCAAGGAAGTGGGTGTCGAGCTCTACCAGCAGATGCTGGAAGACGCGGTAAGCGAGCTGCGCGCGGGTGGGGAGGCTTCGGCCCTGGTGGAGGCGCGTGGCTGGTCGCCCCAGATCAACACCGGCGCTTCGGTGCTGATCCCAGAGGTCTACGTCCCCGACCTCAACGTCCGCCTGGCGCTGTATCGCCGCCTGTCGGATGCGGAGAAGCTGGAGGACCGGGAGGCGCTGGCCGCAGAGCTGATCGACCGCTTCGGCCCCCTGCCGCAGGAGGCCGACCACCTGCTCAAGGTCGTCGGCATCAAGGGCCTGTGCAGACAGGCGGCCGTGGCCAAGGTTGATGTGGGTCCCAAGGGCGCCGTGGTGACCTTCCGCGAGGACAGATTCCCCAATCCCGGAGGTCTCGTCGTTCAAATGCAGAAGCGGGCTGGAGACTGGAAACTGCGGCCCGACCAGAAGCTGGTGGTCAAGGGCGACTGGAGCAGCGCAGACGCCCGGCTCGCCGCGGCGGAAAAAATCCTGGGGGAACTGGCCAAGGTGGCGCTGGCGGCCTGAGGCGGTGCGGCCCCGCCGCGGCCTTCAGGTCTTGCCGGCCAGTTGTTCGATCTGGCGCTGCATCGCGTCGAGCCGGCTCTTCAACTCGGCGATCGATTCCGAGCCCGGGCTTTCCTGGGTCGTAAGCGGAGCGGGCTCGGGCGGCTTGGCCGGCCGGGTGGCGGTCTCGCCCGGGCGACCGTAGGCGAACGGGGTGAACATCTTCATGGCCCGGTCGAACAGCACCATGTTCTGGCGCACCTGCTCCTCGAACATGCGATAGCCTTCCGCGCCCGGAAAGGCCGTCTTAGCCATGCCGCCGGCTGCCGCCGACCCGCCCACATGCTCGCGCATCTTGTCCTTCTCCCGGGCGAAGGCATCCAGCGACATCTCCAGATAACCGGGCACGAGCGCCTGTATTTGATGCCCGTAAAGCTTGATCAGCTGCCGCAGGAACTGGATGGGAAGCAGGTTCTGCCCAGAATTCTCGGCCTCGAAGATGATTTGGGTGAGAACCTGGCGGGTGATATCTTCATTTGTGCGAGCGTCATAGACGATGAAATCGACGCCCTGCTTCACCATCTCAGACAGATGTTCCAGCGTGACGTAAGAACTGGAACCAGTGTTGTAGAGTCTACGGTTGGCGTACTTTTTGATTACGATGCCGCTGTCACGATCCTTTATCCCTGGCGCAGCTTGCGAAGGCGTGACGGGCGTCTCACCGGCCTGCATCGTCTCCGGCATCTCTTCGTCGGGCCCAGTTTCCGCCACGCCTGTCTCCCTGCACCGTCCTCGCGTTGCGAGCGGCGTCCGCTCGCCATATAGCCGCGATAACGTCTCGCGTCGCCAGCGCTCTGCGGACACAAGGGTCCGCAGACATGACGTGACGGTTCAGGAACGGTGGAGCCATCGCCATCGGCCATCCCATCGGGGCGTCCGGCGCGCGTGTTGTCACCACCCTGCTCTAGGAGATGAAGCACAGCGGAGCCGCCAAGGGCCTGGCCACCCTGTGCGTGGGCGGCGGAATGGGGGTTGCAGTATGGGTCGAAAGACCCTGAACATGCGTTCTCTCGTCACACGCGGGCGCTAGACCCGCCTTCAGACAGCTAGGGAAGCAAACAGGCATGGCCAGAACGGCGTTGGTCACAGGCGGAACGCGCGGCATCGGTCGAGCGATCGCCGAACGTCTGAAGTCAGACGGTTTCAAGGTTGCGGTCGGCTACGCCGGCAACGAGGAGGCGGCCAAGGCCTGCGCCGAGGAGGTCGGGGTCATGGTCGTCAAGGGCAACGTCGGCAGTTTCGAAGACTGTGTCCGCGCGGTGAAAGAGGTCGAGGACGCGCTCGGCCCCATCGAGGTTCTGGTCAACAACGCCGGCATCACCCGCGACGCCATGCTGCACAAGATGACGCCACAGCAGTGGAACGATGTCATCTACGTCAATCTTGCCTCGATATTCAACATGAGCCGTCAGGTGATCGAGGGCATGCGCACACGGGGCTACGGTCGCATCATCAACGTGTCGTCCATCAATGGTCAAAAGGGTCAGATGGGCCAGACCAATTACTCGGCGGCTAAGGCCGGAGTGATCGGGTTTACAAAGGCGCTGGCCCAGGAGACGGCCAACAAGGGCATCACCGTCAACGCAGTGGCTCCGGGCTATATCGACACCGAGATGATGTCCGGCATCCCCCAGACCGTGCTCGACAAGATCGTGGGATCGATCCCGGTCGGGCGGCTTGGCCGGGCTGAGGAGATCGCGGCCTGCGTGGCGTTCCTGGCGCGCGAAGACGCCGCCTTCATCACCGGCTCGACGGTCACCGCCAACGGCGGCCAGTACATGCTCGGATAATGGTGTAGCTGAGAGGACACAACGCGTCTCGGTCGCTACGGCTGGCGTCCCACGTCCCAAAAGCGCCCCAGTCTGACCGCAACCGGAAGCCGATGTATCCGCGTGCAAAGGTTGGGTGGGGCGCCTGCGTTTTGCTGGCGGCTGTCTGCATGGCCTGCGCGGCGTCGGCTGAGCCGGCCAGCCTGCACGACTTCCTGTTTGGGGGCGGGACCAGACCCCCAGCCGATGTCGCCCTGGCGGCGGTCGCCAGGTATCAGGGCGAGCGCGGCGAGAGTTTTGTGCTGGATCGCCTCGACGGGCGGCGTGCGGTGCTGAAGTTCGACGACAGCGCCGAGATATGGGCGCTTACGGCCTCGCCTGGTCCGCGGGGGGACGTGATCTACCGCAACGACATGGGCGAGGCGATGCTGCGGGCGACGCGCCTGGGCGGCCTCACCCTGTTCAAGCCGGACGATCCGATGGGCATGGCGGCGGCGTCGGTCGGCGCGGCGCCGCCGCCACGCACGCCTGGGGTCTACGGGCCGGAGGCTCTGCTCCAGGTTTTGGTCCAGGCCAGCGGCCGGGCCAGCCGGGCGGCGCAGCACCTCATCATCTTCGACGCCTCCGACGCTGTGGCCACGCCTGCGACCGAAACGGTGTTCGCCGACGCCTTCCTGCTCACCGCCGATGCCATCGTCAGGGTGAGCAGCCGGGGCGCAGGCGGCCATGCAGCCCTGCTGCGCCTCGGCAAGGTCCACTTCGTCCAGGGGATCGACGCGCGGGCGGCCCTGACAGGTCGCATGGTGCAGATCACCATCGCCCCTGAGCAGGGCGTCGCCGGGCGCCCGTCCTCCCAGCGCATCGCCTCGGTGCTCTCCCGACGCTGATGACAGTCTCGGCGCGGTAATCGCTGGCGTTTCGCCGCGTTGGAGGTGCGGAACGCTTCCCTTCACCGTCGCGCTTCTAGGGCAGCCGGTCTCCTCCTGCCGAGTTCGCCATGCCCGACCTCTTCCAAAGCGTTCGCCCTGTCGTGGGCCATGGTGACCGCCACCTAAGAGGAAACGGCGACGCATGGATCGGCTACAAGCCGGTCGCCAGCGTCAGGGCCGCCGGGGCCGGCCAGCTTGTCCCCATGGCGGCCCTCTACGATGACTGAGTTGCGCCTGCCCGAAGGGCCCCTGCAGTTCGGCGTCCGCGCGCCTGGGCTCGCCTACCACGACCGGCCGGCGGCTTTCGGCGTCGTTCCGCGTGAGGGCCGGATTGCAGTGGTGCGCATCACCCGGCCCGCGATCGCGCCCTATTTCGACCTTCCGGGCGGAGCGCTCGATCCTGGGGAGGACGATGAGACGGCCCTGGTGCGGGAGTTCGGCGAGGAGACGGCGCTCCGAGTGCGCCCCGTGCGCCTCCTTGGACGCGCTCGCCAGTTTTTGGTGAAGACTGACGGCGGGGCCGCCAACAATCTCTGCGCCCTGTTCGAGGCGCAGGCGGTGGGCGAAGAGGCCGCCCTGAAGATCGAGGCCGATCACGAACTGGTTTGGCTGGAGGCGACAGACGCGCTGACGCGGCTTCGTCACGACGCACACGCATGGGGCGTGGCCGCTTGGCTGCGAGCGTGCTGAACAAATAGCGGCCGTGGCCGGTTGTCAGCGTGGAGGAAATCAGATGGCCGACGCCGATCACGCAGAAACCGCAAAGGCCTTTGGCGAGGCCGTCAACATGGCGCCCGCGGAACTCACGGCCTGGCTCCGCAGCGACGACTCCAAGTCCGTCGGCTGGGCGGCGGGAGAGAACAAGCATGGCCCCGGTGGAGAGGAGTCCGTCGGCCACAAGGAGGGTCAACGGATCGTCGAGATCAAGCACAAGAAGAAGGCCGATCTCGACGACGAGGACTACGACCACATGAGAAAGGTGGTGGGCTACGTCCATCGGCATCTGGCCCAGAAGCCGTCGGGCGATGTGGAACACACTCGTTGGCGCTATTCGCTGATGAACTGGGGCCACGATCCTCTTAAAGGCTGACCAGAGGGGCTGGCGATGGTCGCGCGTGGGGGCGCCTCAGGATGAACTCGTCGTCGCACCAGTTTCCCACCGGGAAGCGGTAGTCGCCCACCTTGACGAAGCCGTAGGCCTCATAGAGCCGTTGCGCCTTCAGGTTGCCCGACCAGACGCCGATCCACAGGGGCCCTGCGCCTTGCGCCTCCATCCAGGCCAGCGCCGTATCCAGAAGCTGACGGCCGAACCCTAGCCCCTGGGCGGCGCCCAGGACGTAGAGGCGATGGAGCTCCACGTCGTTCGTGCAGGTTTGAGGATGGGGCAGGGTGCAAGGCCCGGCGTTGGCGTAGCCGAGCAAGGCGCCGGCCCGCTCGACCACCCAAGTGGCTTGCCGCGGGTCGGCCAGCTTGCCGGCGAAGGCTGAGGCCGTGTAGCTCGCTTCCAGGAAGGTTGCGAGGTCTTGGGGCGGATAGGGAATGGCGAACCCGTCCAGGAAGGTCTCCTGAAAGGTCTGGCGGCCGAGCCGGGCGAGCGCCTCGGCTTCTCCCAGTCTGGCGCGGCGTAAGACGACTTCGGTCATAGCCCGCCTTAGCCGGCCGCTCGCCGTCGTGCTAGAATTTGGCCGTGATTGATGGGAGCGTGCGTGTGAACCTGCCGATCTACACCCACCCGGACATGCTGGCCCATGATCCTGGCGCGGGCCATCCGGAACGGCCCCAGCGGCTGGCGGCGGTGCGCGCCGCCCTGGCCGACAGCGACCTGGACCTCGCCTGGAACGACGCTCCTCGCGCCACGCGCGAAGACCTGGAGCGCGTGCATCCGCCAAGCTACGTGGACCGCATCTTTGCCTCCGCACCAGCGCATGGAACGGCGTCGCTGGACCCGGACACCGCCATGTCGCCCGGTACGCTGGATGCGGCGCTGCGGGCGGCGGGCGCCGTGATCGAGGCGGTTCGCCAGGTGGCGGACGGTCGGCTGGAT
>CAXTRP010000236.1:0-5486 GCA_964246615.1 uncultured Caulobacteraceae bacterium
GCCTGTGCTAGCGCGCCAACCCGCTTCTTTACCCTGGACCCCGTTCCACCAATCGCGGCCTCCGCTCCGGCAGGAGGAAACTACCCAGGACCACCGCTGAAGATTGTCGCGGTAAACATTCCACCATCTCTCGATCGGACCGAGTTGGTTGAAGAGGCCGCGCCCGGAGAGATGAAGGTGAACGACTTCGAACATTGGGAGGCTCCGCTTGGGCTCGTCGCTCGACAGACCTTGACGCAGGATTTGGTGAGTCGTCTTCCGGCCGGTGGCATTCTTGGACCTAATACGCCAGGCGGTCTGAATGTCGGTACGCTGAGCGTGGATATTGTGAGCTTCCAAGCGACGACTGCAGGCGCAACGATGCAGGTGACGTGGAGTATCAGCCTTCCAGCGCAGGCTGGTCTCCCTGGACCATTACTCTGGCGTGCTCCGCTGGAACAACTTCAAACACAAACGTCAGGCGCAGGAGGCGTCGCAACTGCTGGGGCTTTCAGCGCACTCTTGGGGCAGCTCTCCGATAGAATCGCGGCCGATCTAGCAGTGAAGGCCCCACGACGAATACCGCTCAACTTCTAGACGTCGCCCTTTTGTAGATGTTAGGAGCGTTCGTAGCGCTTACATTATACTTGCTTTTTTGGAGCAGGATGAGTCTAGGCGTAACTAGCCCCCTGTCCGTCTCCCCAGGGCTTGTCCCTGGGGTCCAGGGAGCGTCGACTTGCCGGATGGGGTTCGCCCTGGATGCCCGGAACAAGTCCGGGCAAGACGGGAAACTTTCGAGGACGCTCAGCAGGATCATCCTGTTCTAGCATCGTATAAGCGCGGAACGAATGCCACCCTCCAGGGTGACGGTAGACGAAGCAGATTTAGGAGACTTGTCGCGCCGAATACAGCAATCTTCAGTTCGGGTCCGCCCACAGGCGCAGCAGGCCCATCTGGACGTGTTGCAGGCGGCTGTAGTTCTCCCAGCTCATGCCGAGGCCCTCCAGCGCCGCCACCTCGTTCAGCTCGTGCAGCAGGCTGCGCCGGGTTACGTCGGGGATGCGGCTCTCGATGAAGGTCAGGCCCACCACCCGCTCGCCGCGCGTGACCGGCGTCACCTCATGCAAGGTGTTCGACGGGTAGATCACCGCTGACCCCGCCGCCCCTCGCAGCCGCACCCGATGGGTGCCGAGCAGCACCGTCAGCTCGCCGCCCTCGTAAGCCTGTGGCGGCGACACGAAGATCGTACACGACAGGTCCGAGCGCAGCGGCCGCTCGCCGATGGGCATGAAGGCGGCGTCGGAGTGCAGGCCATAAGCGTGGCCGTTGCGGTACCGGGTGAGCATGGGCGGCGCCATGGCCTTGGGAAAGGCGGCGTTTCGGAACATCTCGTTACGCTGCAGGGCCTCCACCATGACCCGCGATGACTCCGCATAGGCCGGGTCGGCATAGTCGAGCTGCAGGTTGGCCTTGACCTTGGAGTGCGGGTTGGTGATCCGGCCGTCGATGAACGGCCGCGTGCGGGCGATCTCGGCCAGGCGGCCCAGCTCGCCGGCGCTCAGCAAGTCAGCAATTTCCAGAAACATGAGCGGGACGGCCGGACTGCGTGACGCAAGGCTTAGACAGCCGCGGGCGACGCGGCAAGCGACGCCCGCGCCGCATCGGCCGCGCGCCGCAGCACCGGGGCGACGTCGGGAAGGGCGGTGTGCATCCGCTGCAGCCAGTCCATGCCGCGCGCCACCTCCACCGCCTGCTCCCGGCCAGCCTGCTCCAGCACTTGGCGGCGAAGATCGGCGTCGTAGGCGTGCTCGGGAGCTTTGGAATAGCGGCGCATCAGCGGCCCTGAGACCAGGGAGTCGATGTCGAAGGCGGTCGTGTCAACGCCCAGATGCGAAAACGCCAGCCGCAGGGCGGCCCGGGGCTCGGCCAGCAGGCGGTCGAAATCGAGCCACAGAGTGCGCTGCGGCTCCAGCCTCGCCAGGTCGTGCAGCGACAGGGTCTCGCACAGCCAGCTCAGCGCGATCGCCTCGCCTTCGCTCGCCGCCTCGACCGCGACGCCGAGCCGGCGGCTCAGGCGTTCTCGGCGGGAGGGGAGCAAGGCCTGAGCCTCCTGCCGCGAGGCGGGGCCGCCGAGGATGGCGCGCAGGTAGGCCGGCGGCGTCGCCGACAGCAGGATGGCGCTCCCGCCGCCCGTCGCCATCAGCTCGGGCGCAAGCGCCGAGACAAAGCTGGTGGCCTTGATCACAGCCGTCTGCTCCGGCCGCCAGACCCGGGAGTACAGCATCAGCAGCGTCGCCAGATCAGCGCCGGCCGCGCGCACCGCCGCTACGCGCAGCAACGCCGGCTCGCGCACGCTGAACAGCACCGGATGCTCGCCCACCAGCCGCGACAGCAGGGTGGAGCCCACATGGCCGATGTGGAAGATGAAATGGGCGCGAACCGCCGCCGGCCGCTGGGCCTGGGTGAAGGCCTCGAACTCGCGCCACTGCAACGCCACATCCGAGCCGAGCAGCCGGGCGTCCAGGAAGCTGGCGGCCCGGTAATCGTCTTCGCTCAGGTCCAGCAGGCCGACCCGGCCGCCCTCCAGCTGCAGCGGATAGAGCCGCGGCGTGGCGGCCACCGCCCCGCTCATGCCGCCGGGTAGCCGAACCGCTCCACCCAGGGCACGAGCACGGGCAGCGCCGAGGCCATGCCCTCGGCGTAGGCCCGCCACTGGCCCATACCCTCGCGGTACAGGCCGCGCCGCACTTGGTCGACGCTCGGCGTGCGCACGTCGCGCCGCTTGGCGGTTTCGGCGAAGTCGCGCATGGCCTCGGTCCACGGCAACACCAGAAAGGCGCAGACGCCGCGGGTCTCCCCGTCGAAATCCTCCACCAGGTCCTCGTGGCGGTGGACACGCCAGTCCAGGCCGAGCCTGGCGCGGTAGACCTCCGACAGCCCCATCACCGCCGCGTAGAAGCTTGCGAGGTCGGCCATGTCGGTGAAGTGGTAGGTGGCCCCGTTGATGATGAACCGCCGGCGAAAGCAGCTCAGCACCACGTCGCGCGGATCGCGCCTGGCGAACAGCACCTTGGCGTGGGGGAACAGCTTGGCGATGTAGGGCAGCCACAGGCTGTTCAAGGGCAGCTTGTCCACAAACACCTTGCCGTCCAAGCGGACGCCGAAGGCGCGCACCCGGGTCCAGTAGTCGGCGCGCAGGCGGTTCGCCTCCGCAGCGTCCAGCGTGGCAAGCCGTTCCAGCGCCGCTGCGTCTTCGAACCAGGCGCCCACGTCGCCAAGCGTCGCCCGCTCCTCCAGCGCTTCTACCTCTGCGTGGCTGGCCAGCACCTGCTCCAGCAGGGTGGTGCCGGAGCGGGGGAAGCCCACCAGAAAGACGTGGCCGGCGACGGGGCTGGCGAGGTCCCCCGGGGCCGCAGCCCAACCGGGAACGGCCTCGAAGTGGCGGGAGAGGCGGCCGCACAGGGCCACTCCGTCCTCCGAACCCTGGCCGGCGAAGCTGTCGGCGTGGATCTGGCGCAGCAACCGGTTGGCGGCGTCGTACTGGCCCAGCGCCTGCTGGGAGCGATCGCCCTGCGCGTCCAGGGCGTCGGCGAGCAGCCGCCGGGCCGACGCCTCGTGCAGGGGCGCCAGACCGCCGTGGGCCAGAAGGGGCGCCAGCCGCCCCTCCACCGCGGGTGCGCGCCCTGAACGCTGGTCCAGGGTGGCGAGCGCCAGGGTGGCGGCCGGCTGCCAGGGGTCGATGGCCAGGGCGCGGGTCGCGTAATCGCTCGCCGTCTCCTGGCGGCGCCGCACGGCCATGGCCGCCCGGGCGCCCAGGGCGTCGGGGTTGGCGGGGTCGAGGCCGATGGCGGTGAGATAGCTGCGCTCGGCGTCGGCGTCGCGCTGCAACACCTCCAGGGCCAGGCCGCGACCGGTGTGGGCGGCGGAGTAGCCGGGCGACAGGCTTATGGCGGCGTCGAAAGCAGGCAGCGCTTCGGCGGGCCGGCCGAGCTTGCTGTAGGCGCGACCCAGGCCGTTCAGCACCAGCGGGTCGGACGGCGCCAGGTCGAGCGCCCGCAGCAGGAGCGGCAGGGCCTCCTGCGGGCGGCCGGCCAACTCACGCGCAAAGGCGGCGAGGTTGAGCACCAGCGGGGTCTCGACGCCCGACTCCATCGCTTCGCCGGCGAGCGTGACCGCGGCGGGAATGTCATCGGCGGCCAACGCCGCATCGATGCGGGTCAGCAGGGGCGCGGCTTCGATCGCTGTGGTCAAATCGCCTCTCCGCGGGACGCCGGACCATAGAGTCGGCGCCGCCCGGGGCAAGACGCAAAAAGGGCGACGACCCCGAAGGATCGCCGCCCCTGATCTGCGCCGTTGCGGTGTCTTAGAAGTCGGCGGTCAGACCGAAGAAGAAGGTCCGGCCGAGCGAGTCGTAGACGCCCGGATAGGTGTTGCCGTTGCCGTAGGGCGGGCCCGCGGCGGGGAACACGTTGGAGTCCACCACCGGCGGATCGCGGTCGGCGATGTTGTTCACCCCGGCCCGGAAGGTCAGGCCATCCTTGATGTGCCAGAGGCCCGAGAAGTCGAAGTAGTTGTAAGCGACGATCCGGTTGTCGGCGGTGTCGGTCACACCCTGGTTGAGGAAGCCGTTCGACGAGTTGCCGTCGAACTGGGTGCCGCCGACGTAGCGCCACCGGACCGACAGGGTCACCGGGTACGGCGTTGTCCAGCTCAGGCGGGTCTGAGCGCGGAAGCGCGGCGTGGGGGTGCCACAGGTAACGCCGTAGAGACCGGCGCAATCGTAGGATCCGCCGCCCCGCACAGGCTGGGTCTGCAGGTCGAAGGTATAGGTGCCGACCGAGTTCAGGTTGAACACCCCGATGTCTGGGATGGCGAAGTTGCCGACGTGGTGGTCGGAGGGCTTGAAGCGGTAGTTGCCCTCGACATCAACACCCTGGGTCTTCAGCTTACCCGCGTTAACCTGAGGCGTGATGACGTAGCCCTGCGCACCGAACAGTTGCCCGCTGCCATCGCGGTGGATCAGGTTACAGTATTGAGCGGAACCCGTCGCCAAGCATTGACCCAGTTCGGCCGCCGCGCCACCGAAACCGGTGGTGATGACGTTCTTCACCCGGATGTCGAAGGCGTCGGCGGTCAAGGTGAAACCGCGCAGGTAGCTTACCGTCGGGCTCAGCACGATGCCGGCGGTGATCGTGTCCGCCTTTTCAGGCGCCAGCGCCTGGTTTCCACCGACCTGGCGGGTGCACTGGCTGGAGGGACAGGCAGAAATCGTACCATACTGGGCGGCTGTCACGCCGGTGTTCATACAGGCTGCCAGCGACGCCGAAGGCTTGGTTCCCGAACAGGGATCGGCAAGGCCCGTGAGGTTCAGCTCCGTTGGCGAGAACAGCTCGTTCACGTTCGGAGCCCGCACCGCGCGGTTATAGCCGCCGCGGAAGCTGACGTTGCGGTCGACCGCGTAGGTCAGCTGGGCCTCGTAGGTGTCGGTCTGGCCGGCGGTGGAGTAG
>CAXTRP010000237.1:0-5479 GCA_964246615.1 uncultured Caulobacteraceae bacterium
CATGCCCAAACTCCAACGCCGTCCCAACCCGGCACGTCCGGGAGAGGGTCGTCGGCAGATCAGCAAGGCCAGGGCCGCGGACAGGTCCTGCAGGCGGCTATCCCCGCTCCTTCGCCCGCTGGAAGCTGACCTTGGGGTAGCGCTCGGCCACGTAGCCGATCTCCCAGGCGGATTTGGCGAGGAACACGGGATCCTCGTCGATGTCGGACGCCATGGCCGAACGGTGTTTGGAGGCGAAGTCGTCGACGTCGGCCTTCCCGCCGGCCAGCCAGCGCGCCTCCGCAAACGGACTGGGCTCGAAGATCACCTCCAGCCCGTATTCGTTGCCCAGACGGTCGGCCATCACCTCGAACTGCAGCTGGCCCACCGCGCCGACGATGAAGTCGGCCCCGAACTCCGGCCGGAACAGCTGGGTCACGCCCTCTTCCGCCAGGCCCTCCAGCGCCTTCTTCAGATGCTTGGCCTTCAGCGGGTCCTTCACCCGCACCCGGCGCAGGATCTCGGGCGCGAAGTTCGGCAGGCCGGCGTAGCGCACGACGCCCGTCTCCGACAGGCTGTCGCCGACCCGCAGCACCCCGTGGTTGGGGATGCCGAGCACGTCGCCCGCATACGCCTCCTCCGCCAGCTCCCGCTCGGCGGCGAGGAACAGGATGGGGTTGTGCACGCTCATCTGGCGGCCGGTGTTTTGCACCTTCAGCTTCATGGAGCGCTGGAACCGCCCCGAGCACAGCTTCACGAACGCGATGCGGTCGCGGTGGTTGGGGTCCATGTTCGCCTGAATTTTGAACACGAAGCCCGAGACCTCCGGGTCGCTCGGATGCACCTCGACGGGCGCGCCGCCGCGCTCGGCCGCGCGGTCCTGCGGCGGGGGTGCGAAGGCGGTGAGGGCTGAGAGCAGCTCCTCCACCCCGAAGTGGCGCAGCGCCGAGCCGAACAGCACGGGCGTCATGTGGCCTTCCAGGAACGAGCGCTTGTCGAACGGCTTGGAGGCGCCCTGCACCAGCTCGGCGCCCTCCTGCGCCTCCTCCAGCTCCTCCGGGTCGAGCACGCGCATGATGGAGTTGGACTGCAGCGCGATGGGGGCGCGGTCCTCCTCGCTCTCGGCGTTGCGGACGTAGGGGATGAAGCGGTCGTGGGCGAAGTCGATCACGCCCTTGAAGCGGTTGCCCGAGCCGGCCGGCCAGTAGAGCGGCGCGGGGTCCAGCGCCAGCTTGGAGCCGATCTCGTCCAGAAGCGCGAAGGGGTCCAGCGCCTCCCGGTCCATCTTGTTGATGAAGGTGACGATGGGAATGTCGCGCAGGCGACAGACCTCGAACAGCTTCAGCGTCTGGGGCTCGATGCCCTTGGCGGCGTCCAGAACCATCACCGCGCAGTCGGCGGCGGTCAGGGTGCGGTAGGTGTCCTCGCTGAAGTCCTCGTGACCCGGCGTGTCCAGGAGGTTGAACAGCAGGTTCTCATGCTCGAAGGTCATCACCGAGGCGGAGACCGAGATGCCCCGCTCCCGCTCGATCTTCATCCAGTCCGAGCGCGTGCGCCGCTGCTCGCCCCGCGCCCTGACCGCCCCCGCCTGCCGGATCGCGCCGCCGGCCAGCAGGATGTGCTCGGTCAGCGTGGTCTTGCCGGCGTCGGGGTGGGAGATGATGGCGAAGGTGCGCCGGCGCGCAGCCTCCGCGCCAGGGGAAAGCTCAGGCATGCGCGCAGATAGGGCGCAGGCGCCCTCGTGTCATCCGATCTCTCCACTCGCGCCAGGCAAGACTGGCTAAGCCTTCCTTTACGGCGTCCGGCGAGGATCGTTTGGAACGGGGGACGTGGGGCGCCATGGCGGACGTGTCTTTGAGGACCTTCCGCGAGGGCGGGACGTTGCACTGGGCGGGGTTCGGCGCCGCCCGCCGGGCCTCGGCCGTGCAGGTCGCGGGCGCTCCACGCCGCCTGCGGACGCGCTCGGCGGCGGTGGGCGGCTTCTGCCTGGTGGCGGGGCTGTGGCTGATCCTGCACGCCTACACCGGCATCCAGATCGACGCGCGCATCTACATGGGCCGCGCCATGGCCGATCTGGCGCCGGCGACCATCGGGCGCGACCTGATGTTCGTCCACGATGGGCAGTCGGCGTTCAGCGTCTATCCGCGGCTGGCGCGCCTGGTGGTGGGGCGGTTCGGCGTGGAGGCCGGAGCGACGCTGCTGGCGCTGGCGGGCGTGGCGGTCTGGTTCACAGCGGCGGTCGCGCTGGTGATGCAACTCGTCTCGGGGCGGCTGCGCTGGGCGATGCTGGCCTGCCTGGCGGTGTTGCCGAACCACTATGGCGGCTTCATCACCAATCCGTTCGGCGAGGCGCTGGCGGTGCCGCGGCCCTTCGCCGAAGCGGGCGTGATGGCGGCGCTGGCGTGCGCCCTGGCCGGACGGCGCGCCGTGGCCCTGGCCCTGCTGCTGGCGGCGGGGCTGTTCCACCCGCTGATGGCGCTCTGCGGCGTGGGGGTGGTGTTCGTCATGGCGGCGACGGAGGACCGGCGCTGGCTGGCGCCGGCCGCGTTGCTGGTTGGCGTGGTGCTGCTGGCGGGGGTCCTGCGCCTGCCGGTGGCGGAGCGCCTGTTCCAGCGCATCGACCCTGTGTGGCTCGAGGTGCTGCATCGCCGCAGCCCCTATCTGTTCCCGGCGCTGTGGTCGCTCTCCACCTGGAGCCAGTCCGCCGTTCAGCTGGCCACCGTGCTGATCGCGGCCGGGCTGCTGCAGGGCCGCGCGCGCACGCTCCTGCTGGGGTCGGCCCTGGTGGCGGGGGGCGGGGTGTCGCTCGCCTTCGTCCTCGGCGACGTCTTTCCGAGCCTGCTGGTGGTCCAGCTCCAGCCCTGGCGCGCGCTCTGGCTGAGCGCGGTGCTTGGGTCGGCGGGCTTCGCGCTCTGCGCC
The DNA here is from genome assembly GCA_964246615.1 of uncultured Caulobacteraceae bacterium. Taxonomy (GTDB): domain Bacteria; phylum Pseudomonadota; class Alphaproteobacteria; order Caulobacterales; family Caulobacteraceae; genus CAHJWH01. Next base: position 2,899 of record CAXTRP010000237.1, read on the forward strand.
GCAAGGCTCTGGCCGCAGGGCGCGGGAGGGCGGCTGGTGCTGGCGGTGCTGGCGATGGGGTGGCTGGCGCCGGAGTCGCCGGCGGGGCTTTGCGCGGCGGCGCTGGCCCTGGTCCTGTTCGGGCTGGAGCGACGTGCGGGCGGCCTGGGCGTCGGCGAGCTCGCGGCCCGCGTGGCCCTGGGGCTGCTCGGCCTGCTGGCGCTCCGGGTGGTGCAGGTGGCGCCCTCAGCGGTGCGTTTCATCGCGGCCATGCCGCCTCCGCGCACCGGCATGGATCTCGTGATCCTGTCGCTCGGCCTGCAGACGCTGGTGGTCCCGCCACTGGCGGTGTGGGCCGTGCTGGCGCCGCCGGGACGGCTGGAGCGGCCGCTCCGGCTGGCCGTGCTCCCGCTCGGTTTGGCGGTGCTGGCTGCGGGCGTCCTCGCCTGGGACCGCCAGCCGTTCGCCGTGCGCCCCGGTATGGCCGGCGAGCCGGGCCTGACGCGGCTGCTGGCCTCTCGCCCCGGGCCGGTGCAGTGGATCGACGGCGACGTCCAGGCCTGGACCCTGGCGGGCCGCGCCGCCTGGGGCAGCGAGGTGCAGGCCGCCAGCATCGTCTTTTCCCGCCCGCTGGCCATGGCCTGGCGGGCGCGGATGGACCGGCTGGTCGCCCTGGGGCTCGCCTCGCCCGACACGCAGCGCTTCGTCGACCACCCCGCGGGCGAGGCGATCACCCGGCCGACGGCGCAGGCCATGGCGGCGCTCTGCCGCGCTCCCGACGCCCCCGCCTGGATCATCTCCCACCTGATCGACGGCGAGCGGGCGCCGGCCCTGGCGGGGACGCTGCTCTGGAGCCCGTCGGCGTCCGTGTACCTGCGCGACGGTCCGTCCGCCTGGAGGCGGGTCTCGCGCTACGCCCTCGTGCCCTGCGGCGCCGCAATCGTCACGCCGCCATCCGCCGCCAGACCTCCCGATCCGCTGCGGCGGGGGTGAGGGTTGAAGCGGCCTGGCGGCTGCTGAGGCCGGCGAGCACCTCGATCCCGATCTCCGCCAGGCGCGAGCCTACCTGGTACGGCTCGCAGCCGACGTGGGGGGCGCCGAACAGGGCGGCGTTCACCTGGGGCGCCTTGCATACGATCAGGGCGGCCAGGCGCACGGCTCGTTCCGGGTTGTCGTGGTGCAGCAGCGGCTGCTCGGCGTAGAGTTCGCGCCCAAGCCTCAGCACGAAGCCCAGCGTCAGGGCGCGAAAGCGGCCGGCCGTAAGCGGCGGGGCGAGGGTGCGCATGTCCACGTCCAGCAGCGTGTCGTTCATGAGGAAGATCATGCGGCGGGAGGCTCCGGATCCTTGCAGCCATCATCTTAAGGCCTGCGGACTTGAGGGCCGGTTTAGGAAGGCGGTTAACGATCCTCCACCGGCTCGATCAGGAAGTGGCGGCCCTTGGGGTCGTCGATCTCCACGATCCACAGGTCGGGGTCGAAGCGCACCGCGCGCTCGGCATAGGCGTCCTGGGCCGCCTCGTCCTCGGCGGCGATCGGGCGCATCCATACCCGCTCGCCTTCGCCCCGCACCGCTTCGGCATAGAGATCGAACCGGCCCTCGCGCCGGTCGATCACCTTGACCAGGACAGCGCCCGCCCGCGCGTCGCCTCGGCGGACCACGGCCGGGAATGCGCCGCCCAGCTCGGCGCGGCGCAGCAGGGCGGAGACCCAGAGGTCGGTGGAAAGCAGCATGGGCGTAACTCCCACGCGGGCGACGGCAGGTCCACGGGGCGGGTCGTGGCCGCCGCGTTAGGCCGTCCTTAACCGTCTCGCCCCTGCATGGCGCCATGGCCATAGTCCGTCATCGCGCCGCCGCGTGCAGCGCCCTTGCGCTGGCCTTGACCGGTGCGGGGGCGGCGGGTGCGAGCCCGGCGTCCGGCCTCTTCTATGAGCGGGCGCTGATGAGCTCGGCGGGCGCGCGCTGCGGCCTGTTCGCGCCGGGTGTGGCCGCCGCCCTGCAGGCCGCCCGCGAGCAGGCGCGGGGCGCAGCGCTTCGGGCCGGCGACAGCCTCGCCGACGTGAAATCCACCCAGGTCCGAGCAGCCGCCAAGGCGGACGCGGTCGACTGCCGCTCGCCCGGCCTGCTCACGGCCGCGGCGCGGGTGCGCGGGGCCTACGCCGACTACGCCAAGCTCAGCGTGATGCGCTTCCCCGGCCAGCGGTCCGCCTGGCGGGCGGAGCGGCCGGACGCGCGGTTGACGGGCGCGCGCTGGCGGCTGGTGGAGGCGGCCCCCGGGGCCGGCGGCTGGGTGCTGTTCGGCACTGTGAACGGGGCGCCTGCGCTGCTTGACGCCCGGCGCGGCGTGGCGCCTGCAGCCGGCGTGCGGATGCGGTTTCGCGACCCTGGAAAGCTGGACCGGCCCTTCCTGGCAGGCGCGCCGCCTGCGAGCGTCAGCCAGGTGTTCCTGGCGTCGGGCAAGGGGCCGGCGGCTCGCGCCTTGCTGCCGGCGGGGGCCGTTTCGGGCATGCTGTACGCGTTCCCGCAGCCGGCGCTGACGGCCCTCCTCAAGCTCGACCCGCGCGAGACGGCGGTGGCGGAGCTGGTCTATCCCGCCGCCGGCCG
>CAXTRP010000238.1:0-5468 GCA_964246615.1 uncultured Caulobacteraceae bacterium
TATGTCGGAGCAAGTCGACCTTTAACGCCTCGCCCGCGGCCTAAGAGGTCGCGGGCACTTAGAGTCTTGCAAAAGCACGCCGCCATCGGGTGTTCATGACGCAAAGCGCGGACAGCAGAATCATCACGCCAACACCTTTTGCGAAGGGGTCAAGCTCACTGCCGCGTCACCAGTAGAAAGGCGGCGGCTGTGAGAGCCGCCAGCACGGGCTCCTTGAGAATTAGCATGGACCAGGATGCCCATCAGGGCGGCACAGATTGTTTGGCCGGTAGGACGCGCGGTGGCTATCACGCAGCACGCCTTCATCCTCCGCGCCTCGGGCGCGGACGAGAGTAGGATAGGTATTATAGTCCGTTTGGAAAATCAGGGGTGGGTGGTTCGGCGCAGCAGATTGCCGCCCATGGCGACCAGATCATGGCCTGTGAGACGTCGATGCGGGCCTCGTAGTCGCGCACGAGGCGACGCCATCGGGTCATCCAGCCAAAGGTGCGCTCGACCACCCAACGCCGCGGCAGGACCTTGAAGCCTTTCTGGTCGTCGGAGCGGCGGATGATCTCGACGACGAAGTCGAGGTAGGCGGCCTTGTCCATCAGCTTGAGCCGGTCGTAGGCGCCGTCGGCGAACAGGTGCTTCACCCAGGGCCAGCGCTTGCGGATGGCGTCCAGGATGGCCTGGGCTCCGGCGCTGTCGGAGACGTCGGCCGGGGTCAGGTGGACCATCAAGAGCCGCCCGTCGGTGGTCCACCGCGATGCGGCGCTTGCGGCCGACGATCTTCTTGCTTGCGTCGTAACCTCTTGTCTTTCCTTGCGGAGCCTTGACCGACTGGCTGTCGATCACCGCCGCCGAGGGGCTCGCCTCGCGCCCCAGCCGCTCCCGGTCCACCATCAGCGCCAGGTCGTGGATGGTCTGGAACAGGAACCGCCGAGCAAGCTCGCGGAACCAGCCGTACACCGTCTGCCACGGCCCGAAATGCACCGGCAGCATCCGCCAGCCGCACCCCGAGCGGACCAGGTAGCGAACCGCGTTGATCACCTCGCGGAACTCGACCTCCCGAGGCCGCCCCCGTCGCCCCGGCTTGGGCATCAGGGGCGCGACCTGATCCCACTCCTCGTCGGTCAGGTCAGAGGGGTAGCGCTTGGTCTTCTTGGCGATCTTGGCCATCCGGCCACGGCTCTGCTCGGTCCACATCCACAGCTTGAATCAGATCGCCGCGCCAACCGAAACCCCCCTTTTCCAACGGCCTCTTAGCCGCTTCAGAGAAACCGAAGTCTAGGCCGGCCACCACCATGCGCCAGCGATGTGCCAAGATCCAAGACCGCCGATCCAGACGGTGCTCAGCCGCCGAAGAGGTCGATGTAGGCGGCATACTGGAAACGCCGGTTGCGGGCTTGTCCAGTCATCTCCGCCAGCACTCCGACATCTACCAACCGATCTACGAGTCCGTTGGCTGCGGTATAAGTGACGTAGAGCAAGTCGCGCACCTCATTCACCGACACGATCGGCCGGGTGTAGAGATGCTCCAAGATGCGGTGACCGCCGCCGGCGGCTCGGCCGAGGCGCTCCGCGATGAGGGCGCGGTGAGCCTCGCGCAGGCTGAGCATGCGGCGCGCGGTGTCAGACGCCTGAGCGCTTACCTCAGATACGCCCTGGAGAAAGAAGCTCAGCCATTCCTCGTAGGCACCGCGATCCCGCACCGCTTGCAGCAGCTCGTAATAGCGGCTGCGGTGCTGCTTCAGGTAATAGGACAGGTAAAGCACCGGCTTGTGCAGCACACCCCCATTCATCAGCAGGAAGGTGATCAGGAGCCGACCGATCCGTCCATTCCCGTCGAGGAAGGGATGGATGGTCTCGAACTGGGCGTGAACGAGCCCGATCCGGATCAGAACCGGCAGATCATCCTCAGCGTGGATGAAGGATTCCAGGTCGCCGAGGGCTTGCGGGACGAGCTCCGGTGGCGGCGGGACGTAGGTCGCTTCGTTCAGGGTGCAGCCGCCGGGGCCTATCCAGTTCTGGCTGGTGCGGACCTCGCCCGGCGTCAGTCGATGGCCGCGTACGCCGGCGAGGAGCTTCTCGTGCAGCTCGCGGATGAGCCGCACGGACACCGGCAGCTCCGCCAAGCGGCTGAGGCCGTGGTTCATGGCCGCCACGTAGTTGATCACCTCGTCGACGTCCTTCGGCGCTTCGGGCGCGTAGAGCTGGACTTCGGCCGCCAAGAGGTCCTGGAGCGAACTCTGCGTCCCCTCGATCTGGCTGGAGAGTACCGCCTCCTTGCGGACGTACATCAGAACGAAGAGGTCGGGGTTGGGTAGAATCTGGATCGACCCGTCCAGGCGTCCAAGCGCCAGGTCGGCTTGTGAGAGGAGGCGCTGCAGCTCGCCTTCGATGCGCACCGGCGGCGCAGGAGGCAGCGGCGCAGGGATGAAGGCGCGATAGCCCCTGAGTTGGCGCTGGTAGCTCCCGGCGCGGTTTTTAAGCGGCTGATCCCCGGTCCCTTGTGTCATGGAAGTTTGCATAAGGCGAACGTGTCAGGTTCGTGTGAAAGGCTGCGTTCAATATGGCCGTTAAAGAGCGCCGTTATGCAAGCCACCTTTCATAACGGTGCGGCGCGCCTGGAAAGGTCCTCGTAACCTCGACGGCATAGGTCACCCGGCCCTTCGTTCCGCCGGGCTCTTAATGACCACATACCGCAACCCACGCTTCGGGCGCATGATCACCGACTTCTGCCGGAAGCGGGTCGCGCAGGTTCTGCCGCCAAAGGAGACGGAGCGACTGGAGCGGTACCTGGTCGCCCTGCACCGCGCCGGCGGTCCTGTCCCGGCGCAAGGTCGAGGGGTGAATTGGCGCCGTGTGAGCCAGGGCTGCGACATTGAGCATGAGGTGCTCCTGGCCGCCAACGCGCAGCTGCGACCCATCTTCGCGGCCCTAGCCTCTGACCTGGTGAAGCCCACGCCTCGCAAGATCGTCAGACCTAAGCTGCGGAAAGCACCCGCCGAAAGGACGCCGCCGGCCACAACTAGCGCCACCATCGTTGAGCTGAAGCCACGGCAACCCAGTCCGAAGCTGGCGCAGGAGAACGCCGGAGTCGGGTCCTCCTTTCGCCAGATCCTAAATGACAAAATGCGCGAGCGAGGGGACACCACGTTGGACCTGCACCGGTTCCTGGGCAGGGCAGGAGAGCAGGTCGAAACCTCGACGTTGCGGAGCTGGCTGACGGGCCGAAAAGTCCCCGCCACGGCCGATAGCTTCAGGCTGCTCGGCCTCATCGAAGCGCATTACGAGCTGCCCGCCAGCTGTCTCAAGGAGGGGCTTCCACACCGTGGAAGAGCGCTCAAGGGCCACGTCTTGGCCAGCATCTCAGCATACGAAAGGCGTCGCCTGGCGTGGCATTTGCCTGACGATTTCGGCGACCGTTCTGTCGCCGAGCAGGAGGTGATCCTGGAGTGGGTCCGCACTCGGGTCATCGCCGGCGCCACCGACTATCGGCGCTTCCAGGCGGCGGCGATGAAGCACCGTTACGCCGTGAAATTTCCAGAGCACCGGTCCGTCCAAAGCTCGGATGAGGAGGAGGAAAGAACGCCCGACAGGGACCCGGAATTGGCTCGGGCCTGCAGGGTCGCACCGCGAGAACTCGGACAGGAGATGGCTCAGCTCCTGGCCTTCAAGACCAGCACCTTGACCGCTCCCGGCTATCAGCGACGAGGCGTCTGGGGTGAGGAGACCGCCTCGCAGAAGGTGGAGCATCTCGGCCTGATGTTCGGCGCGCTCGCCGCCTCTGCGAACGGCCCCGTTCGAGGCCGGGGCGTCCCCCTGGGCGACCTGTCGTTCGGCGCTCTGGTCTTCCCGGCCGTGTGGGACTGGTACGTGCAATGGCGCGAGCGCCGCCGGGGTTTCTACACCGCCTGGGAAGTCGACATGCTCAGCGTCGCCGTCGCCCTCTCGGCGTCTCCGACAGGCTGGATGGCTCAGACGCCGAAGCTGGCGGAGAGGCTCAAAACGCTCCCTGGACTGGTCTTCGCTGAGGACGTCGCAGAGGCGAAGCGCGACTGGTCATCGGCGTGTGCGCGGCTGCACCAGCATTGCCTGCAGCGGGCCAAGGAAGTGCAGCGCGTCGCGCGTGTCCACCGCGATCCCTTCGAGCCCATCCTGCCCGTGCTTGAGGCTGACAGCCCTGTCGGCGAGTACCGCAAGATCGCCGACGAGATCGTACGATTGATGCCAGACGAGCGGCGGTATCCGAAGGCTCTGGCGGAGTCGGTTCGATCGCTTTTAATGATCCGGCTCGGCCTACATCTGGGGCTGCGGCAGAAGAACCTGCGCCAGCTGATGCTGTGTTCAAGAGGGCAGACGCCGGCCTCGGAGCGGCGGCTGACAGACCTGAAGCGGGGCGAGCTGCGCTGGAGTGACCGCCATGCCGGATGGGAGGTCTTCATCCCCGCCGTGGCCTTCAAGAACGCGCACTCGTCCTTCTTCGGCGGAAGTCCCTTCCGGCTCATCCTTCCCGATCTCGGCGGCCTCTACGGCTACCTTGAAACCTACATTGCGCGCCACCGCGGGGTGCTGCTGGGCGGCGCCGTCGATCCCGGAACCTTCTTCATCAAAACGGTGAAGGCCTCCAGCGCGGAGGCGGCTTACAACCAGACCACCTTCTACGAGGCTTGGCGGCTGACCATCCAGCGCTACGGCGTCTTCAACCCCTACACTGGACGAGGGGCCATCCCGAACCTGCTGCCGCATGGACCTCACAACGTCCGCGACGTGCTGGCCACCCACGTGCTGAAGCAGACAGGCTCGTTTGAGCAGGCCAGCTACGCCATCCAAGATACCCCAGACGTCGTCGCCAAGCACTACGGGCGCTTCCTCGCCCAGGACAAGGCTGCCCTTGCCGCCAAGGTGCTGAACCAGGTCTGGGCGGCGTAAGACCGCTCTACCGCAAATGTCGCGTTTCGGGCGGAAGGCTCCCGGCCGCTATGGGCGCTTAGTGCTGTTACGGCCGGGGCACCGGGCGGCTACAGGTGGTAAGTCACCTCGTACTGCATAACGCCGACGCGGTTGCCCTCGGTGTCCTGGAAGAAGGCGAGCCGACCTACGCCCTCGATCGTGTACGGCGCCGAGACGACCGTTCCGCCATGGCTGGAAATTAGTTCAAGGACGGCGTCGAGGTCGCCCACCCCGATGGTGCACTCGAAGCCACGTGTGCCTGACCCGTCCAGCGGCTTCTGCCGCCGCTGCAGCGCGCCCTGCAGCCCGCGATCGTCCACCGGTCCTGTTCGGATGAGATAGAAGTCAGGCGGCCCCCACGGCTCGAACGACCAGCCGAAGGCATGTTCGTAAAAGCGGCGGGCGCGGTCGACATCGTCAGCCTGGACGGCGAAGTGGCGGATGTGGCTGGCCATGAACGTTGTCCTCGACGGGCTTGCCTCGGCGTTGTAGCCGACGAGTGACTGACGGGCTTGCTCAGGCGTGACGCA
>CAXTRP010000239.1:0-5451 GCA_964246615.1 uncultured Caulobacteraceae bacterium
GGGGTGGAGAGCAGGCCGCCGCGTCCCACCCGCACCCGCGAAACCCCGTTGGCCGCCGCCATCTTCAGCGTGATCTGGATCACCTCGCGGTTCAGGTAGCGCCCGTCTCCGCCCACCACGAGGATCGCGCCCCGAAGGTTCGGCTCGGCGTCGAACACCGACTGGATGAAGCTTTCCGCGTAGCCGGGCTGCTGGAACACCCGCACCTTCTTGCGAAGGCCCGAGGTGCCAGGCTTCTGGTCGGTGTAGGGGCGGATCGGAACGGTGCGGATCATCGGGCCTGGGCTGGCTTGCGGCCGCCGGACGGGCGCCGCTCCTCGCCGCCGTTAAGCCTGCTCCGGGGTCTCGCGTCCAGGCGCGTCCGCCGGCGCCGATGCGTTGCGTACGAGCGTCAGGCCGGGCAGTCTCGCGCCGCCCCACTCGCGGAACCCCCATGCGCCCTGACTTGCCTCTTCTCGCCGTCCTGATCGCCACGCCCCTCGCCGTGCAGGCCGAGACGCTGACGCCCGAGCGCGTGTTCGCGACCCCCGACATCTCCGGCCCCGCCGCGCGCGGCGTGCAGATCTCGCCGGATGGGCGAATGGTCACCTTCCTGAAGGCCAAGGACGAGGACCGCACCCTGCAGGACCTCTGGGCCATGCCGGCGTCCGGCGGGCCGGCGCGCCGGCTGGTGGACGCCTACGCCGTGGCTCCCAAGGACGAGGTGCTGAGCGAGGTGGAGAAGGGCCGGCGCGAACGCCAGCGCATCTCCTCCCACGGCGTGGTGGAGTACAAGTGGGACGAACAGGGGCGCAGGCTGCTCGTGCCGGCGGCGGGCGACCTCTACCTGGCCGACGCCGCCAGCGGGCGGACGGAGCGGCTGACCCGCACGCCGGGCGACGAGAGCGACGCGCGCTTCAGCCCCAAGGGCGGTTACGTCTCCTACGTGCGCGACGGCCGGCTTTACGCCATGCCGCTGGCCACGCGGCAGGAACAGCCCGTCTCGCCGGCGGCGCAGGGCGCGGTCAGCTTCGGCGTGGCGGAGTTCGTCGCCCAGGAGGAGATGGAGCGGTTCACCGGCTATTGGTGGGCGCCGGACGAAGCCCACATCGCCTGGACCCGGGTAGACGAGAGCGGGGTCGATCTGATTCCGCGCCTGGAGATCGGGACGGACGGCCCGACACTGTCGCCGCAGCGCTATCCGCGCGCCGGCCGGCCCAACGCCCAGGTCGAGCTCTATGTTTCAGGCCCGCGCGGCGAGGCGCCGGTGAAGGTCGATCTCGGCCCGGACAGCGACATCTACCTGGCCCGAGCGGACTGGTCGGCGGACGGCCGCACCCTCTACGTCCAGCGCGAGACGCGTGACCAGACGCGGCTGGACCTGCTCAGCGTCGATCCCGCCACCGGCCGCAGCCGGGTGATCGAGACCGAAACCGGCAAGCCCTGGATCGACCTGAACGACAACTTCAAGCCGCTGCACGACGGCGACTTCCTCTGGAGCTCCCAGCGTTCGGGCTTCAGCCACATCTACCTGTTCTCAAGCTACGGCCGGCTGATCCGCCAGGTCACCCGAGGCGACTGGCCGGCGGCGGTCAGGACTGCGGCGGCGGGAGCGTCTGCACCGGGGCTGGAGGGCGTGGATGAGGGCAGGGGGCTCGTCTACTTCGTCGCCTCCAAGGACACGCCGCTGGAGCACCAGCTCTACGTGACGTCCTACCGCACGCCGGGCGAGCCCACCGCCCTGACCCACGGCCACGGCTGGTGGGAAGCGACCCTGGCCAAGGACGCGTCGAGCTTCACCGCTACCTACTCCGATCCGGCCACCCCGCCCCGCACCGCGCTCTACGCCATAGACGGGACGCGCCGGGCCTGGATCGAGGAGGACCGGCTCGCCCCCGGCCACCCCTACTTCCCCTACCTGGACCAGCACGTGACGCCGCAGTTCGGCACGCTGACCGCCGCCGACGGGGCGACGCCGCTCTATTACGCTCTGCTGAAGCCCAAGGACTTCGATCCGGCCAAGCGCTATCCGGCGATCGTGGAGGTCTATGGCGGTCCGGACTCGCTGGACGTGCGTGCAAACTGGCGCAATCCGGCGGAGCAGCTCTATCTCGGCGCGGGCTTTGTCGTGTTCCAGGTGGCCAACAGGGGCGGGGCCAACCGCGGGACGGCGTTCGCGGGCGCGCTCGCCGGCCACCTGGGCGGGGTGGAGGTGCAGGACCAGCTGCAGGGGCTGAAGTTCCTGCGCGCTCTGCCCTATGTCGACGGCGCGCGCATCGGGGTCAGCGGCTGGTCCTATGGCGGCTATATGACGCTTCGGCTGCTTACCGAGCCTGGCGCGGGCTTTCGCGCCGGGGCCGCCGGCGCCCCGCCCACGGATTGGCGCACCTACGACACCCACTACACCGAACGCTTCATGGGGCTGCCCCAGGCGCACGCCGCCGCCTATGACGAGAGCGCCGACCTGCCGCGGCTGGACAGGCTCTCGGGCCGGCTGCTGCTGCTGCAGGGGATGGCTGACGACAACGTGCTGTTCGCCAACTCCATCGCTGTGATGGACCGGTTGCAGGCGCTGTCGACGCCCTTCGACCTGATGCTGTACCCCGGCCAGCGCCACGGCATCCACACGCCGGCCCGGGAACTGCAGCTCTGGCGCACCTACCTCGCCTTCTTCAAGCGCGAGTTGGGCGCCCCGGCCCCGCGCTGACCCAGGGCCGCCTCCGCTTGCAGGGTGCGGCGCCATCTGTTAGCGCAACGCCTGCTCCCGGGCCTGGTGGCGGAGAGGCTACGCAGCGGATTGCAAATCCGTGTACCCCGGTTCGATTCCGGGCCAGGCCTCCAGGGCTCCCTGTACGGGATCGCCCAAGGGAAGCGGTCGGCCTTAGCCGAAAGCCCGTCCATAGCGCCTCCGCCCGATCGATGCGGCCTGTGGCTTGTGGCGCGAGCCGAACAGCAGCGCCGCCAGCTCGGCCAGGTAGAGCATGTTCAAGACCAGGATGTGCACGTTGTTGCTGATCAGGAAGGTGACGTAGGCCAGGTGCGCCAAGCATTGCAGCAGGAAGCACAGGCAGATGGCGTAGAGCCAGCGCGGTGCGTCGAACCGACAGATGGCCATCACGCCCGTCACGTAGAGTCCCGCCGCATCGATCAGCATCAGCGGCGTCGCCCGACCGAGGGGCGCGTAGACCAGATGCACGCCGATGCTCAGGCCCAGGCTCAGCATCAGACACCATGCCAGCATGGGAAAGCTCTGGTCCTGCACCTTGCGGGTCAGGACGACCACCAGGGCGGACGCGACCGCCAGGCTGATGCTGACGGGCCCCATCAGCTTTGCGAAGGGGGGTCCTTGTCGCCGCCCGCGGAGTCCGGAGAGATCATCGCGGTCTGGAAGTGCGCGTTCAGCGCCCGCCCGCTGCGTGCCAGCTGGTTGTGCAGCCGAAGCGCGCGGTAGGTCAGTGAGGCCTTGGCCTCGCCGTCCGGCAGACCCCGGATCGCCTCTTCCAGGCTCGCCAGCGATTTCTGTACATCGCCTGCGTGTCGGGTGGCGGCGGTCACCGTCAGCTGATCGTCAAATGATAGTCTGCCGTCCATTACAGCCACGGGCGGGGGTGGCGCATAAGCCGTCATATCTGACCTCCCAGATGGGTGTCCAGACATACACGGATCGCGAATAATGTATAGGCCAGCCGGTCGCCGCTCCCAAGCCTTGGGCTGACCTCTTCCAAGTCTGTAGGCGAGGTGAAGCGTGCAATCCTGAAGCTTCGCCTTTGACCTTAACCGATGTTAAATCTTGATTTCACGGGCGATTTCAAAGGTGCGGTCGGGCGGCAAGTTGAAGCGGTCGGTGATCCGGCGGCCGTTCCTGAACAGGAAGGCGAACAGGCCCGTGCGCATCGGTCCCATCTTGGGATGCTTCCCTCGGATCACGAAGTCGCGCGTGCCGAAGAACAGGGCTTCGCTCAGGTCCACCTGCTCGCCGAACGCCTTCAGCTCGCTCAGGGCGGCGCCGAGATCGGGATCGTCCATGAAGCCGTAGCGTAAGTTCACCCGCCAGAAGTCCTTGCCGATCTGGGAAAAGTCCGCCCGATGCTCAGGATCGACCCGCGGCGTCTCCTCGAAGCTCAGCGACAGGGCGATCACTGTTTGATGCAGGCTGCCGGTGAGGCGCACGTACTCGACCATCAACGGCGGCGCCCGGTCGCCGAGCCGGGTCAGGAAGGCGGCCACGCCCGGGGTGCGGGCGATCCCGCGCGTGGCCAGGTCGGCCATGAAGCTTTCCACCGGGCGGGCGTCGCGCATCAGCTTGTCGCGCACGCTCTGCACGCCCTGGCGCCAGGTGACCATGATCATGAAGATCACAGCGCCCAGCGTCAGCGGGACCCAGCCGCCGTCGGCGACCTTGAGCAGGTTGGCCGAAAAGAAGCTGACGTCCACCAGAAGGAAGACCGCCGTCACCGCCCAGACCACCCCTGCCGGCCACCGCCAGGTCTTGCTCATGGCCCGAAACAGCAGCAGCGTCGTGAGCATCATGGTGGTGGAGACGGCGGTGCCGTAAGCCCCGGCCAGGTTGTCGGAGGTGCGGAACGCCACCGTGATGGCCACCGTCGCCATCATCATCAGCCAGTTCACCGCGGGGACGTAGATCTGGCCGTACGACTTCTGCGAGGTCTGGCGCACGTCGGTGAGCGGCAGCCAGCCGAGTTGCATCGCCTGGCGCGTCATGGAGAAGGCGCCGGTGATGATCGCCTGGCTGGCGATGATGGTGGCGATCGTCGCCAGACCCACCAGCGGATAGATCGCCCAGGACGGCGCCAGCATGAAGAACGGATTGACCCCCTTCACCACGCCGCGCTGCAGCAGCATCGCGGTCTGGCCGGCGTAGCAGAGCAGCAGCGCCGGCAGCACGATGGCGTACCAGGCGATCCGTATGGGCGCCCGCCCGAAGGAGCCCATGTCGGCGTACAGGGCCTCGCCGCCGGTGGCGCACAGGAACACTCCTCCCAGCACCAGGATCGCCGCCGGTCCGCTGTGGACCAGGAACTTCGCCCCGTAGACGGGATTGATGGCGGCCAGCACCTGGGGATGATGCACCACCTGGGCGAGGCCCAGCAGGCCGATGACCACAAACCACACCAGCATCACCGGCCCGAACGCTCCGCCGATGCGCGCAGTGCCGAAGCGCTGCACGGCGAACAGCGTGACCAGGATGGTCACCGCGATCGGCAGGACGAACGGCTTGAGCGCCGAGGTCGCGACGTTCACGCCTTCGACGGCGCTGAGCACCGAGATGGACGGGGTGATCACCCCGTCGCCGTAGATCAGCGCTGCGCCGAGCAGGCCCATGGCCGCACCGAGATAGGTTCCCCATCGCCAGTCGTTCATGCCCACGAGCGACATCAGCGCCAGGATGCCGCCCTCCCCATGGTTGTCGGCGCGCATGACGAAGACGCAGTATTTGACCGAAATGGTGAG
>CAXTRP010000240.1:0-5416 GCA_964246615.1 uncultured Caulobacteraceae bacterium
CACGGTTCCCCTTCGGCCTGGGATCCACATCCGTGCTGGCGGCGCTGCTGAACGCGGCGGTGCTGCTGGTGATCACCGGCGCGGTCGCGGCCGAGGCGGTGCGCCGCCTGCTGCAGCCGGAACCGGCGGCGGGTTTCGTGGTCATGGGGGTGGCGGCGGCCGGCATCGCTGTGAACGGGATCACCGCGGGGCTGTTCGCCTCGGGACGCAAGGGCGACCTGAACGTCCGCGGCGCCTATCTGCACATGCTGTCGGACGCGCTTGTGGCCGTGGGCGTGGTGGTGGCGGGCGGCGTCATCCTGGTCACCGGCTGGCGCTGGCTCGATCCGGCGGTGAGCCTGGCGATCTCTGCCATCATCATCTGGGGGACCTGGAGCCTGCTGCGCGAGTCGCTGAACATGGCGCTGGACGCGGTCCCGGCCGGCATCGACGCCGCCGAGGTCCGCGCGCATCTGCTGGGGCAAGAGGGCGTGACGGGGCTGCACGACCTGCACATCTGGGCCATGTCCACCACCGAAACGGCGCTAACCTGCCATCTGCTGATGCCCCGTGGCCATCCCGGCGACCAGACGCTCGACGCCATCAGCGAGGGGCTGAACGGCCGCTTCCGCATCGGCCACGCCACCTTGCAGGTGGAGACCGACCCCGGGACGGCCTGCAGGCTGGAGACGGCCCACGCGGCATGACCCTGCGCGATGCAGACGCCGCGCTTAGTTCACCACGCGCCTGATCCCGGGCAGATCCAGGGAGAAGGCCGGGATCTCGGCGTCGAACTGGCCGTGCTCGGCGCTGGCCATGCGGTAGCTGCCCACCATCACCCCCGACGGGGTGGGGAGGGGACAGCCGCTGGTGTACTCGAACCGCTCGCCGGGCTTCAGCACCGGCTGCTTGCCGATGACGCCGAGGCCCTTGACCTCCTCCAGGTGGCCGCTGGCGTCGGTGATCTTCCAGTGGCGGGCCAGCAGCTGAACGGTGACGTCCCCGCGGTTCTCCACCTCGATGTGATAGGCCCAGACCCAGCGCCGCTCCTCGGGTTCGGACTGGTCTGGCAGGTACTGCGGACGCACCCGTACCGCGACGCCTGAGGTCTCAGCCTCATAAAGCGGTTCCCTGGCCATCAGGCGGCGGCCTTGGCGGCGTCGAGCGCGCGCATCATGTCGCGTTGCAGGTCCGCCGGATCCTCCAGGCCCACCGACAGGCGCACGTAACCTTCCGTCAGGCCGATGGCCAAGCGGTCGGCCTCCGGCGTGGCGCGATGGGTGGTGGTGGAGGGATGCACCGCCAGCGACTTGGCGTCGGCCAGGTTGTTGGAGATGTCCACGATCTGCAGGGCGTTCAGGAAGGCGAAGGCTCTGGCTCGCGAACCGAGGTCGAAGGCCATGATGGTGCCGCCGGCCTTCATCTGGCGGGCGGCGATGGCGGCCTGGGGGTGGTCGGCGCGGCCGGGATACAGCATGCGGTCCACCGCGGCGTGCCCGGCCGCCGCATCGGCCAGAACGGCTGCGGTTTGGCTCTGCCGCATCACCCGGAGTTCCAGCGTCTCCATGCCCTTCAGCAGCACCCAGGCGCTGAAGGGTGAGAGCGCAGGCCCGGTGTGGCGGATCAGCTCCTTGTAGTGTTCGTTCAGCACCGCGTCGTCGCCCAGGATCGCACCCCCCAGCACCCGACCCTGGCCGTCGATGTGCTTGGTTGCGGAGTAGACCACCAGATCGGCGCCGAGCGTCAGGGGCGCCTGCAGGATCGGGCTGGCGAAGGCGTTGTCCACCACGAGCTTCGCTCCGGACGCGTGCGCGATGGCGGCGACCGCGGGAATGTCGATGATTTCCAGCAGCGGGTTGGCGGGGCTCTCCAGGAAGAAGGCCCGGGTGTTGGGCCGCGCGGCGACCTCCCAGGCCTTCAGGTCGGTCCCGTCCACCACCGTGGTCTCCACCCCGAAGCGGGGCAGCATCTGGGTGATGATCCAGCGGCAGGAGCCGAACAGGGCGCGGCTCGCCACCAGGTGGTCGCCGGCCTTGAGCAGGCCCAGCAGCGCGATGTTCACCGCAGCCATTCCGGACGCCGTGGCGCGACAACCGGTCGCGCCTTCCAGCAGCGCCAGCCGATCTTCGAACATCTTGACGGTGGGATTGCCGTAGCGGGCGTAGATGAAGCCGGGATCCTCGCCGCTGAAGCGCCGATCGGCGGCTTCTGCACTGTCGTAGGCGAAGCTCTGGGTCAGGAAGATCGGCTCTGCGATCTCGCCGTAGGCGGTGCGCACCTGGCCGCCGCGCACCAGCCGGGTGGCCGGCGCCCAATCCCGGGGTCGCTCCTCTTGGGGTCGCTCCTCCGGGGAGCCCTCGCGGGGGATGTGGTCGCTCATAGGGGCTCGCATGCCGGGGCAGGGCGGGGGCGGTCAAGGCCTGTGACCCGCAGAGTATCTGAAAGTATGGCTAAAGCGGCTGGGAGCGACGCCCCGGCAGCTTGCCAAGGTGCATGCCGTTGGCGAGTGTCCGGCCCCTTCGGCAACCCGGGGCGGCCCTTTGAACGATCTCGCCGGCATCCTGCCCTATCAGACGCTCCAGGCGTTGATCGACGCCGGGGCGGTGCGCAGCGCCAGCGCCTACGCCTACGATCAGCTCCAGCCGGCCAGCCTGGACCTGCGCCTGGGAGAGCGGGCGTGGCGGGTGCGCGCATCCTTCCTGCCGGGGCAGGGCCGTACCGTCAGCGAGCGCATGGCCGATGTGGCCATGCACCGCCTGGACCTCACCGGCGGGGCGGTGCTGGAGCGAGGCTGCGTCTATATCGCAGAGCTGCAGGAGCGGCTGGACCTGCCGGTCCACGTCTCCGGCCGCGCCAACCCGAAGAGCTCCACCGGGCGGGTGGACGTGTTCGTGCGCCTGCTCACCGACCGTGGCGAAGCGTTCGACGACGTGGCGCCCGGCTACGGCGGCCCGTTGTATCTGGAAATAGCGCCCCAGACCTTCTCGGTGCTGGTGCGTACCGGCACGCGGCTGAACCAGCTGCGGCTGAAGCGTGGCCGGCCTTCGGCGCTTGCGGTGCGCAGCGTCGGGGTGGACCTGACGGCGGGGCTCGCGGGCTATCGGGGGCGCCGCCACGCCGGGGTCATCGACCTGGACCTGGAGGACGGCCACTTCCCGCGCGACTTCTGGGAGCCGCTGGAAGCGCGGCCGAACCGTCACGGCGTGGGCGAGCTTCTGCTCGATCCCGGCGAGTTCTACATCCTGGCGTCAAAGGAGGCGGTGGAGATCCCCGCTGATCAAGCCGCCGAAATGACCCCTATCGACCCGTCCGTCGGAGAATTCCGCGTCCATTACGCCGGCTTCTTCGATCCCGGCTTCGGTACGGAGGAGGCGCTGGGCGCCGGATCACGCGCCGTGTTGGAGGTCCGCAGCCATGAGACGCCCTTCCTGCTGGAGGACGGCCAGACCGTGGCGCGCCTGGTGTTCGAGCCGCTGACGGAGCGACCGTCGAGGCTCTACGGCTTCCACGGCTCGCACTACCAGCGTCAGGGATTGAAGCTGTCGAAACACTTCAAGCTCTGGGGCTGAGCAGAAAGCGTTGGGGCTGAGCAGAAGGCGAAGCTCCTCGCCCTCGCTGCTACGAGAAGTCGATCGCCATGCCCTTGCGCTCCCAGTCGCCATACCGGGTGGGTTCCAGGCCGGCGGGGCCGCCCTTCTCCTGCACTGAAGCCGCCGCCTTGACCGCAGCGTCTATGGCGGCGCGGCGCTCGACCGCTTCTTGCAGGGCCCGCCTGGCGACGTCGCTGAGGGGCTTGCCGGGAGCAGCGCCAAGCTGCGCGTCGGCCTCGGAGAGGACGGTTGGCGAGGCGGTTGCAAGCGTGTCGAGCGTCGGTGCGGCGGAGGACGTGGGGTCGGTCACGGGGCAGGCTCCTTGCCGCAGGCGGCGGGACGCTTGATCTAGGGACGATGGACGCTGAAACGAAGCCGACTCCCGCACAAGACGCAGCGCCGCCCGAGGGTCTTGCCGCGCGGGTCGCGGCTCTGGACCTGCTGCAGGCTGCAGTGGCGCGCAGGGGCGGCCTGGACGACGCCCTGGCGCGCGCGCCCTTCACCGCCCTGCCGCCGCGGGAGCGCGCCTTCGCAAGGGCCCTGACGGGGACGGTGCTGCGCCGGCTCGGCCCCATCGACCAGGCGCTCGACGCGCGGCTGCAGAAGCCCCCGCCCGAGCCTGCCCGCTGGCTACTCCGTTTGGGGGCCGCCCAGGTGCTCTACATGGACGTGCCGGCCCACGCCGCGGTGTCTATGAGCGTGGAGCAGGCGACCGGGGCCAACGACACCCGGCCCTACAAGGGGCTGATCAATGCGGTGCTGCGCGGGCTCGCCCGCGACGGCGCGCCGGAGCCGGGACCAGGGGCGCTGGCTCCCGCCTGGCTGTTCGCCCGGTGGTGTGCGGCCTACGGCGAGGCCCAGGCCGGCGCCATCGCCGCCGCCATCGCGATGGAGCCGCCGACCGATCTCACCCTGCGCGGACCCGCTGACGACGCCCTGGTGACCGCGTTGCAGGCCGATCGCCTTTCGACGGGGGGGCTGCGCACCGGACTGAAGGGAGAGGTGGCCAACTGGCCGGGCTTTGCGCAGGGCGGCTGGTGGATCCAGGACGCGGCGGCCGCCCTGCCGGCCCGCCTGCTGGATGCGAAGCCGGGGGAGACGGTGCTCGACCTTTGCGCGGCGCCCGGGGGCAAGACGCTGCAGCTGGCCGGCACGGGCGCCGAAGTGGTGGCGCTGGATCGCTCCGCCGCCCGACTTAAGCGCCTGCGGGAAAACCTGGCGCGGACGGGGCTGACGGCGGAGGTGACGACGGCGGACGCCTGCGGCTGGGCCGACCGGCGCGTGTTTGATGCGGTGCTGCTGGACGCGCCTTGCAGCGCCACCGGCACCTTCCGCCGTCACCCCGACGTCCTGTGGGCCGCGCGGCCGGGCGACATCGCCAAGCTCGTCGCGTTGCAGTCGCGCCTGCTGGACGCCGCTGCGCTGCGGGTTCGCCCCGGTGGCCGGCTGGTCTACTGCGTCTGTTCGCTGGAGCCGGAGGAGGGGGAGGCGCAGGCCATGGACTTCCTGCAGCGGCGCCCCGAGTTCACTGTCGTACCCATTGCAGCCGGTGAGGCGCAGACGCCGGCCCGGGCGCTGACGCCCGCAGGCTTTGCGCGCCTGCTGCCGGGAGCGGCGGAACCCGAGCTTGGCGGCGACGGTTTCTTCATCGCTCGTTTCGTGCGGCGTACGGCGTAGAGGACGACGCCGGGGCCGACCATCCGGAAGGTCCTTCACCGTCATGTCTCGCTTGTCTCTTGTCTCCCGTCCTGCGGCGCTGGCCGCGGTGCTTCTGGCCGCAGGCGGTCTCGCCGCCTGCGAGACGCCCAACGCCTACACCTACTCGCCTTACGAGGCCGGCCGCGCCG
>CAXTRP010000241.1:0-4375 GCA_964246615.1 uncultured Caulobacteraceae bacterium
TCAGCAGCGCCTGCGCCACCAGTCCGCGGTCGCAGGTGAGCGGGGCGGGCTCTCCCGGCAGCTCGCACGCCACCTCGATCTCCGGATGCGCCACACGCTGGGAGAAGACGGCCTGGCGCACCAGTTCTGCGGCGTCCTCGTCGGCGAGCTTGGGCGCCGGCATGCGGGCGAAGGAGGAAAATTCGTCCACCATGCGGCCGATGTCGCCCACCTGGCGGATGATCGTATCGGTGCAGCGATCAAAGGTCTCCAGGTCCGACGTGATCTCCTTGCGGTAGCGGCGGCGGATGCGCTCGGCGGAAAGCTGTATGGGTGTCAGGGGGTTCTTGATCTCATGGGCGATCCGTCGCGCCACGTCGCGCCAGGCGGCGTTTCGCTGGGCGCTGAGCAGGCGAGTGATGTCGTCGAAGGTCAGGACCAGCCCGGTCTCGCTGCGCCCCGAAGCACGCACGCGCAGCCGCCGCGTCTCCCCGCCGCGCACCACGTCCAGCTCGCTCTCGACATCGGCGCCGCCTGAGCGCGACCGGACGACGAGCTCGGCGAGCTCGGGCGCCACCGTCGTCAGCGGCCGACCGAGTGCGGTGCGCTCCTCCAGGCCCAGCAGGATGGCCGCGCGCGCGTTCATCACCGAGATGCGCCCCAACGGATCAAGGCTGACGATGCCTGCGCTCACCGCCGAAAGCACAGCCTCGATGAAGCGACGTCGGTCCTGGGCGTCGCGATTGGCCTCGGTGAGCGCTGTCTGCTGGTCCTGCAGGTCTCCGGTCATGCGGTTGAAGGCGCGGGACAACACCGCGATCTCCTCCGGGTCGCGGGTCGTGTCCACGCGCGCGCTGAGATCGCCCCCCGCCACCCGGTCGGCGGCCTGCACCAGGCGCGAGACCGGGGCCGCAATCCCGGTCGCCACCGTCACCCCGACCCATATGGCGCCCACCAGCACCAGCAGCCCGGTCTCCACATAGCTCAAGAGAAAGATGGCCTGGATGCGCGCGCTGTTGCGGTCGGCGAGGCGATAGGCGCGCACGGACTCCTGCGAGCGGCGGAGCTGGGCCATGATCCCCTCCCCCATGGGCCGCGCCACATAGAGATAGGCGTCCGGATAGGCCCGCAAACGCATCAGCGCGCGGATGTAGTCGGAGGAGAACGGCAAGGCGACCTGATCGCGTCTTGCGGCGGCGGCGAAGTCGGCCGGGGGCGGGGCGAGGAACGGCGGGGCGGAAGGCTGCTCGGCCCGGGCCAGCACCCGGCCCTCTCCGTCGATCACATAGACCGCGGCCATGTCCCTCTCGGGCAGCTCATAGGCCAAAAGCGTGCTGAACTGCAGCCTCGCCCGCTCGAACCCTCCTTCGTTGCGGTTGAGGTCCTCGGCCATGGGACCCATCCGGTTGCGCATGAACTCCTTCTGCTCGTCCACATAGGCGCGGGTGACTGTGCCGGCGTTGTCCACCACCGTGCGCACCCGGGCGGAGAACCACGTCTCCACGCCCTGGGTGACCAGCAGGCCGAAGAACAGCGCCATGATCACCGCCGGCGCGACGGCGGACAGGGCGAAGGTGATGACGAAGCGCCGGTGCAGCCGCACGCCCGCATCCTTGGCCCGTGGGCCGAACAGGCTGACCACCCGCCAGACCGCCGTGCCCGCCAGCGCCAGGATCAGGGCGAGGTTGACCGCCAGCAGCGCCAGGACATAGCGGCTGGGGGCCGCCAGCGGCCGAGCCACCGGCGCGCCGAGCGAGAGGAAGACGCAGACGATCGTAGTCAGCGCCGCCAGGGCGAAGGTCGCGCCGAAGGCGTAGCGGGCCCGTGGCTGGACGGGCGCTTCGATGAAGGCGCTTTGATCGGCGCGCTCCGCGAAGGGAGGCGGCGACGCCGGCGAAGCCGTGATCGACATAGACGCATAGGCTAACGGCCTGTGGCGCGGATTCAACAGGTTGTTGCGCTCTCACGCTAGACCAGGCGCCTGTCGCGCATGGACAAGGGCAGCCGGGCGCCCCAAAAGCCCGCCCCATGCGATTTGCAGCCGTCATCGTGGCCGCCGGAGCCGGCCGTCGGGCCGGGGCCGACACGCCCAAGCAGTGGCGGATGCTGAACGGCCGTCCGGTCGCCATGTGGTCGGTGGAGGCGCTGCTCCGCGCCGGAGCCGAATCGGTGATCCTGGTCGTCTCGCCCCATGACCTCGATCACGCGCGGGGTGTCTTTGTAGCCATGCGGAGCGTGCAGGTGACCGTGGGCGGGGCGGAGCGGATCGATTCGGTGCGCGCCGGCCTGGCCGCCGTGGGTGAAAGCGTGGAGGCGGTGCTGATCCACGACGCCGCTCGCCCCTTCGTCACCACCAGACACGTCGACGACCTGCTCTCAGGCCTGGAGACGGCCGACGGCGCCCTCCCCGCCCTGCCGGTGAGCGATACGTTGAAGCGCGCAGACACTGAGCGGGGGGTGCGGGAGACCGTCGACCGCGCCGGCCTTTGGCGCGCTCAGACCCCTCAGGCGTTTCGTCGCGAAGCCATCGAGGCCGCCTACGCGGCCTGGCCCCCCAACGAGGCGCCGACCGACGACGCCGCAGTGCTGGAGCGCGCCGGCGGCAGGATACTGCTGACGCCCGGCGATCCCATGCTGATGAAGCTGACCTATCCGGAGGACTTCCCCATGGCTGAAGCGCTGGCGGCCGCGGGCCTTGGCGGCTCGGCGCGGATCACGCGGGTCGGCCAGGGCGTGGACGCCCACCGCTTCGGCGAGGGTGAGGGGTGCTGGCTTTGCGGCGTGCTGGTGGCTCACGACCAGGGGCTGATCGGCCACTCGGACGCCGACGCCGGCCTGCACGCCCTTACCGACGCGATCCTGGGCGCCATCGGTGAGGGCGACATCGGCGACCACTTCCCGCCCACCGATCCGCAGTGGAAAGGCGCGGCTTCCGACAAGTTCCTGTTGCACGCAGTGGATCTGGTGCGCGCCCGCGGCGGTCGGATCGTGAACGCCGACGTGACGCTGATCTGCGAGCGCCCCAAGATCAAGCCGCACCGCGCCGCCATGCGTCAGCGCCTGGCCGAACTGCTCGCGCTGCCGCTCGACCGCATCAGCGTCAAGGCCACCACCATGGAGGAGATGGGCTTCACCGGCCGCAGGGAGGGTTTGGCCGCACAGGCGGTCTGCACCGTGGAGACGCCAGCGTGATGACGCCGCCACGACAGTCAGATGCTCCCCCCTTGGAGGAGCTGTCGGCAAAGCGGACTGAGGGGGCTTCAGCTTGACGCCGCGGCGCAGCCCCCTCCACCAAGCGTCGCTCGGTCCTCCTCCCCCAGCGGGGGAGGATCGATAAGCCCGTGTTTCCGTCTGATCTGATTGGGACGGCGGAAGCGTTGCTCGCCCAAGCACGGGCGCGCGGCGTCATGGTCGTCACCGCGGAAAGCTGCACCGGCGGCTTGGTGGCCGCGCTCCTTACCGAGATCGCCGGCTCTTCCGACGTGGTGGAGCGCGGCTATGTCACCTATTCCAACGCCGCCAAGGCCTCAGCCATCGGCGTCGCCGCACAGCTGATCGAGAGCGAGGGCGCGGTCTCGCGAGCCGTCGCCGTGGCGATGGCGGAGGGCGCGCTGGCCGCATCGCGGGCTCAGCTGTCGGTGGCGATCACGGGCGTGGCGGGGCCGGGCGGCGGGTCGGCGGAGAAGCCGGTGGGCCTCGTCTGGTTCGCCACAGCGAGCACCGGCGCCCCCACCCTCGCCCACGAGGCGCGTTACGGTGAGTTGGGCCGCAGCCACGTGCGGCTGGCGGCGGTCAGGACGGCGCTAGAACTGCTGGCGGAACGGCTGGACTAGCCGCGCCGTCGCCATAGAGGGCGCGAGCCCGCCCTTCGAAGCAGTTGATCAGCTTGTCCACCGCGTAGCCGAAGTTGGCCTTTAGAAGCGTGTCGAGCAGGCGGCCCTTGAACTGGAAGTCGATGTCGAAGACCACCTCGCATCCCGCCGGATGCGGGTTGAAGGCCCAGGCGTTCTCCAGCCGCCTGAACGGCCCCGAGATCAGGCTGACGGTGATCCGACGCGGGGGTGCATCGCGGCGCACGCGGGTGGCGAAGCGCTCCTTCAGGAAAGAGAAACCGACGCCTGCTTCCGCATCGAGCGCGGTGACGCCCGCGCCTTCGTCCTGCACCTCGCCGGCGTTCAGATACGTTATCCAAGGGATGAACTGCGGATAGGCCGAGACGTCGCCGACCAGGGCGAACACCTGCTCGGGCGTATAGGGCAGCGCACGGACCACGTGGTATTGGGCCATGGATCAGCTCAGCGTGGCTTGGCGCACCGCGCGCAAGCGGGCGAAGTCCTCTCCCGCGTGGTGCGAGGACCGCGTCAGCGGGCTTGCCGACACCATAGAGAACCCCTTG
>CAXTRP010000241.1:4385-5407 GCA_964246615.1 uncultured Caulobacteraceae bacterium
CCTTGGCGTAGGCGATCGCTTCAAGCGCCTTGAACTCGTCGGGACTGACATAGCGGTCGATGGCGGCGTGCTTGCGGGTGGGCTGCAGGTATTGGCCGATGGTGATGAAGTCCACGCCGGCGGAGCGCATGTCGTCCATGACCTGCATGACCTCCTCCTTGGTTTCGCCCAATCCCACCATCACGCCGGACTTGGTGAACTGTGCGGGATCGCGCTCCTTCACCCGCTCCAGCAGCCGCAGCGAATGGTAGTAACGCGCGCCGGGACGCACCTTCAGATACAGCCGCGGAACGGTCTCCAGGTTGTGGTTGAACACGTCGGGCCGGGCGTCGATCATCGTATGAGCGGCCGCCACGGGCTTGCGCAGGAAGTCTGGCGTCAGGATCTCCACCGTCGTTTCCGGCGATGCCGCTCGGATCGCGCAGACCACCTCGGCGAAATGCGCTGCGCCGCCGTCCGACAGGTCGTCTCGATCCACCGAGGTGATGACCACGTGCTTCAGGCCCATCCGGGCCACTGCATCCGCGACCCGTTGCGGCTCGGTGGGGTCCAGCGCCTCGGGCAGGCCGGTCCTGACGTTGCAGAAGGCGCAGGCGCGGGTGCAGGTGTCGCCCATGATCATCATGGTGGCGTGGCGTACCGACCAGCACTCGCCGATGTTGGGGCAGGCGGCCTCTTCGCACACCGTGGTCAGTCCGTGCGATTTCACGATGTCGCGGGTCTCGTTATAGACCGGCGACCCCGGCGCGCGCACTCGCAGCCACTCCGGCTTGCGCAGCACCTCGGTGTCTGGCCGGTTCTGCTTTTCTGGATGGCGGAGCGCGCGAACCTGGGTCACGTCGAACTTGGTGTCGATTAAGGTGGCCATGCTCAGCCGAAGATCGCCTTGAGGAAGTTGGTGCGCCGGTGGCGCTTGGTCTTGCGGGCGGCGGCGTCCTCGTCCCTGAGCCAGAACACCTGCACCACCCGCCGCTCGCCCGCGAAGGGCTTATGGCCGAGCCAGCTGTCGTCGGCCCGGGCGA
>CAXTRP010000242.1:0-5338 GCA_964246615.1 uncultured Caulobacteraceae bacterium
CCAGGCCCCGCTCCAGCGAACGGCGGATCACCGCCGCGTCGGTGTTGGGGGCCACGATGATGCGGCCTCCCGCTTCAGCCACCGCATCCACCGCGTCGGCGCTCAGGACCGTGCCGGCCCCATGCACCACGTCGGCGCTGAAGCGGCCGAGCCGGCGGATGCTCTCCAGCGGGTCGGGGGAGTTCAGCGGCACCTCGATCACCCGCACGCCGGCGGACAGCAGCGCCTCGGCCACCGCCTCCACCTCGTCCGGCTTGACGCCGCGGATGATGGCGATGATGGGCGCTTCGGCCAGCGCCGCCTTCAGGTCCATCACGTGCGGGCGTCCTTCTGCGGCAGGGCGGCGAACAGCGCGGTGAGCCCGCTCAGCACCGCCGCCTCTCCATCGTAAACGCGGGCCTCGACCCCGCGATGCGCCAGCGCCCGCTGGTATTGCGCGCAGAGCCTGGAGTCGCCGACGATCGAGACCGGCGCGCCCGCCGGGGCCTTCAGCAGCGACGGGGTCGACGCCACGTCGGCCCCGATCAGCAGGCCGGAGATGTAGGCGCGCACTTCCCCGGGCTTCAAGCCGCCCCCGCCCACCAGGCGCGAGCGGGCGGTGAACAGGCGGGCGGCCAGGGCCGCGCCGTCGCCGGCCGCCTCCAGGCCGTCGTCGAAGGCCGGCCCGTCCGCCTCGCCCTCCGCGCCCTTCAGCACGCTGTGCTGGGTCAGGACCGCGAACAGCTCGCCCGTCATGGCGGTGACGAAGCGCTCGATTCGCCCGTCCACAGCCAGAACCCACTTGGCGTGGGTGCCGGGGTGGCAGATCACCTGGACGCCCTGGCGGCGGGCGGGGTCTTGGGCCAGCCAGCCGATCAGCTGCGTCTCCTCGCCCCGCATGACGTCGGGACCGTAGACGCCTCGCCCCCGCAGCCCCGGAACGATGCCGACATAGGGCGTCTCGCCGGGCACGGCGGCGATCCCCTGAGCGAGTGCGGCGGCGTCGGCGGGGCAATCGGCGTAGGGAACTTCCATCCAGCCGATGTTGGAGCCGGCCATGCCCGTGATCAGGGCCGGCAAGGCTTGCGCCTCGAACGCAGGCCGCACCTCTTCGCGAAACCGCATCGCCGCTTCGCCGGGCGCCAGACGCGAGACGCCGAGCGCGAATTCCTGGTGCGCCATCGGACGACCGTCTGCGCCCACCACCCAGGCGCGCAGGTTGGTGGTGCCCCAGTCTACGGCGAGGAAGGCGTCAGAGGTCATGAAGCTCGCCTGAACAGGTCAACCTGAGGCCTTTCCTTACCGCCCCCGACGTCCGGCGATAAGGAACATCCTAACCCCCGGCATGGGCGAAGCGGAGCAGGTTGGCTGAACCGGGAGCGCCGAAGGGAACCCCCGCCAGGATCAGGATGCGCTCCAGCGGCTTGGCCAGGCCAAGTTCGGCGACCATCTCCACCGCTTCCGCGGTCATCTCGTCGATGTCCTTCGGGTCGTTCGCCACCCGGGGCTCCAGCCCCCAGACCAGCGCCAGCCGCCGCGCCACCTTCAGCTCCGGCGTCAGCGCCAGCACAGGCTGCAGCGGCCGTTCCCGGGCGAGGCGGCGGGCCGTCGCGCCGGTGGCGGTGAAGGCGACGAGACAGGCCGTGGACGCCGCCTCCGCCGCGCGCCGGGCGGCCATCACCAGGGCGTCGGCGTCGTCCTCGGCGTCATGGCGCTCCGCCCCCATCAGTTCGGGCCAGCGGGGATCGCGCTCCACCCGCTCGATGATGCGGCTCATCATGCCCACGGCCTCAAGCGGGTAGGCGCCCGACGCCGTCTCCGCCGACAGCATCAGCGCGTCCGCCCCCTCATAGGTGGCGTTGGCGACGTCTGTGGCCTCGGCGCGGGTGGGGGTCGCCGAGGAGATCATCGACTCCAGCATCTGGGTGGCGACGATCACCGGGACGCCGCGGGCGCGGGCGGCGCGCAACAGGGTCTTCTGAGCCACCGGAACCTCCTCGGGCTCCAGCTCCACGCCGAGGTCGCCGCGGGCCACCATGACGCCATCGCAGAAGTCCAGGATCTCCTCGATCTGGTCCAGCGCCGAGGGCTTCTCGATCTTGGCCAGCACGGCGGCGCGGCCCTGGACCAGCTTTCGGAGCTCCGCCATGTCGGCGGCCCGCTGCACGAAGGAGAGCGCCACCCAGTCCACACCCGTACGCAGCGCAAAAGCCAGGTCCTTATGATCCTTGTCCGTCATGGCGCTCATGGGGATCACTGCGCCCGGCAGCGCCACGCCCTTGCGGTCCGACAGGCGCACGCCCTGCACCACTTCGGTTTCGGCGAAGTCTTTGCCGCAGGCGGTGACGCGCAGGCGCACCTTGCCGTCGTCGATCAGCAGCACCGAGCCCGGCCGCATGGCGGCGAACAGCTCGGGATGCGGCGTGCTCACCCGCGTGGCGTCGCCGGGAGCGGGATCGAGGTCCAGGCGGAAGGCTTGGCCCGGCGTCACCAGCACAGCGCCGTCCTTGAAGGCGCTGAGCCTGAGCTTTGGCCCCTGAAGGTCGGCCAGCACGCCGAGCGGGCGGCCCATGGCGGCTTCCGCCTCGCGTACGTCGCGGCAGGCCTGGGCGTGGTCGTCGTGCACGCCGTGGCTGAAGTTCAGGCGGAAGACGTCGACGCCCGCGCGCGCCAGATCCAGCACCCGGTCGGGTCCGCGACAAGCGGGACCGAGGGTGGCGACGATGCGGGCGCGGCGAGCGCGAATCATGAGCGTCTCCCGGCGGCAAGCTCACGACGGACCTGACCACCGAGGGCCAGGGCGAGCAAGGCCGCCGACGCCGCCGGGAGCACCAGCGCCAGCGCGCCGTAGCGCCCGGCTCCTAGCGCCCCCAAGGCTGCACCCGCCACCAGGCCCAGCCACATCAGCAGATAGGCCGCCCACGACGAAGGCGCGCCGAGCACAGCATCGGCCAAGCCGTGGCCCAGGTTGACCAGCGTCCCGGTGACGTAGGTCGCCGTCACCTTCGCCGCACCGGCCCGCGCGAGCACGGAGTTCTGCATGCCCATGGCCAGCGGCATGCAGGCGACGCCGAGCGCCAGCCCCGCCCCTTGCGCATGCGGAGACACAGCGATGGCCGCCGCCATGAGCAGCGCCGCCACCACGCTCAGCAACGCCGGACGCCGCCAGGGACCGGCCGACAGCGCCAGCAGCCGACCGGCGAAGGCGCCCATGACAAAGAGCGCGATGACGCCTCCGGCCGCCGCCGCAGATCCGATCCGCCCCTGCGAAGGCTCGGCCGCGAGGCTGGTGGAATTGCCGCTCATGAAGGAGACGAACAGTCCGTCCAATCGGACGAAAGCCACGGCGTCCACGAACCCGGCGAGCATGGTGAGGGCTACCGCAAGCGCGAGGTTCCCATCTTCCGCCGCCGTATGCGCCGCATCGTTGGCCACGCCGCCTCCTGTCTTCCCACAGACCGCGCAGGCCCGCGCGCAGATCATATAGACGCCGGCGACCGGCGCGGGCCAGCCATGCCGCGCGCAGGCGCGCCTCGTAAACGCCTCAAGCCATCGCCATACTCGCACTCATGGCCGCCGCAGCTTACATCCGCTTCAAGCGCGGCCGGACGATCGCCATGGGCTTGGCGGTCGGCTTGGCTCTAGGCTTGGCCGTGAATGCGTCGCCCCGCGCTCAGACCGCACCTTGGGCGGCCGCGCCGCCCCCTTCGAGCGCGGCGGCCAAGCCGCCCGGGTCCTCCGTCGCGGTCGAGGAAATCCAGGTGGTCAAGCATCTGAACGGCCCTGCGCTCTGGAAGGTGACGCAAGGCGCAGCGCAGGTGTTCATCCTGGGGGCGGCGACACCCCTGCCCCACATGCTGCAGTGGGATACCCAGCGTCTGGAGAACGCCCTGCAAGGCGCGGACGCCTTGTATCTCCAGCCTCGCCCCACGTTCAGCCCCGTGGCGCTGATGCGGCTGGCGATGGACCGCGGCTCCCTTGAGCTGGCGCACGGGCAGACCCTGCAGACCGTCCTCCCGCCGAAAGAGAAGGAACGGTTCCTGCGGCTGGTGTCGACCATCCACGGCAAGCCCCAGACCTACGAGCGGATGAAGCCGGCGGTGGCGGGCTTGTTCCTGATCTCCGACTGGCGCAAGGCGGCGGGACTGTCGGAGGGCAAGCCCGGCACCACGGTCATGCACCTGGCGGAGGACGCGCACGTGCCGGTGCGAACCGTGGGCGACTTCCGGCTCGACCCGTTCATCGACACCGCCGCCAAGCTGTCGATGGCCGACAACATCGCCTGCTTCCATGCGGCCCTGGACGATGTGGACCAGGAGTCGAGCCACGTGCCGGCCATGGCCGCCGCCTGGGCCAAGGGCGACCTGAAGACGGTGGGACAGACCTACAAGGCGTCGCTCCTCACCGGATGTCTGATGCGCATCCCGAGCGTCCAAAAGGAGCTGGACCGCGGGACCGACGAGGGAGTGCAGACCGTCCGCGCCGCCCTGGTCACGCCCGGCAAGTCGGTG
The DNA here is from genome assembly GCA_964246615.1 of uncultured Caulobacteraceae bacterium. Taxonomy (GTDB): domain Bacteria; phylum Pseudomonadota; class Alphaproteobacteria; order Caulobacterales; family Caulobacteraceae; genus CAHJWH01. Next base: position 4,491 of record CAXTRP010000242.1, read on the forward strand.
GCGGTGGTGGACCTGAACTTCCTGCTTGGGCCCAACGGCGTGCTTGATCGCCTGAAGGCGCAAGGCGCGACGATCTCCGTCCCGGAGTAGCCGCTTTATACAGGCTGGAAGCGGTCAGCGGGATGAATCGCCCGCCTGGGCGAAGACAAGGCCGCTGGAGGTGAGCGACATGGCCGCGCCTACCGCCATCAGGGTGGCTGCGGCGACCAGCACTGAGGCCAGCATCTTCACGCGGCGCGTCCCATGTTTCCCTGACGCAATGTATGTCATCGTGTTGCGGCGACAAGGCAAATCATCCGTGCCGAGCGGTTCTTGACCACGGTCCACCCCACGGTCGGCCGATCAGCTTCGCCGTGAAGTTATGCACAGCGACACTACATCTTGTGGAGCAAGGCTGATCGCACCTCCACATCTGCTCGAAGCGCGCTATATCGAGGTCATACAGATTCCTGCCGAGGACGCCGCCATGATCATCCCCAGCGTCACACCCGGCCTGCTCACCCCCTCTCACGCCTACAAGCCGTTCCGCTACCCCTGGGCCTACGACTTCTGGAAGCGCCAGCAGCAGGTCCACTGGATGCCGGAGGAGGTGCCGCTGGGCGAGGACTGCAAGGACTGGGCGGCGCGCCTGAACGACGGGGAGCGCAACCTGCTCACCCAGATCTTCCGCTTCTTCACCCAGTCCGACATCGAGGTGAACGACAACTACATGGAGCGCTACGCCCGCGTCTTCCGCCCCACCGAGGTGAAGATGATGCTGAGCGCGTTTTCCAACATGGAGACGGTGCACATCGCCGCCTACAGCCACCTGCTCGACACGATCGGGATGCCCGAGAGCGAGTACGGGA
>CAXTRP010000243.1:0-4671 GCA_964246615.1 uncultured Caulobacteraceae bacterium
TCGAGACCGCTCCTGCCGTCCTGGTTACGGCAGGCCTGAACGTCGGCCTGCAGGGCGGTTGGGGGGTGGCGTCGTTCGCGGGGCTTATGTTGTAGGCGTGCAGCATCGGCCGAGTTGGGTGATGGTCGCCATCTCCATCACCCCGCCTTGTGGAAGAACCCGTATATCCTGCCCGCCAGGGCCTCGTTCACGCCCTCCACCTTGGCCAGGTCCGCGGCCGACGCTCGGCTCACCCCCCGCGCCGACCCGAAGGCGTGCAGCAGGGCGCGCTTGCGGCCCGGGCCGACGCCTTCGATCTCGTCCAGGGGGTTCTTGGCCATGTCGGCCTTGCGCTTGATGCGGTGGGTGCCGATGGCGAAGCGGTGGGCTTCGTCGCGCAGGCGCTGGAGATAGTAGAGGATCGGGCTCTTGGGCTCGAACATGAAGGGCGCCGGGTTGCCGGGCACGAAGAAGCGCTCAAGGCCTGCGTCGCGGTCCGGGCCCTTGGCGACGCCGACGCAGGGGATGTCGTGCAGGCCGAGGTCGCGCAGGATGGTCAGGGCGGCGTCGAGCTGGCCGGCGCCGCCGTCCACCAGCACCAGGTCGGGCCGGGGCGGGGTCTCGCCCTCCTCCTCCTCCTTGACCAGGCGGCCGAAGCGGCGGCGCATCACCTCGCGCATCATGCCGAAGTCGTCGCCGGGCGTAATGTCGGTCCCGCGGATGTTGAACTTGCGGTAGCTGGACTTGGCGAACCCCTCCGGCCCCGCCACGATCATGCCGCCCACCGCATTGGTCCCCATGATGTGGGAGTTGTCGTAGACCTCGATCCGGTCCGGGGCGCCGTCGAGCTTGAAGGCCTCGGCCACGCCGGCCAGCAGCTTGGCCTGGGCCGAGCCCTCGGCCATGCGCCGGCCCAGCGCCTCGCGGGCGTTGGTCAGGGCGTGGGCGACCAGCTCGCGCTTCTCGCCGCGCTGGGGGGTGGCGATCTCCACCTTGTGGCCGGACTTGACGCAGAAGGCTTCCGCCAGGAGCGCGCGGTTGGGGGCGTCGTGGGAGAGCAGCACCAGGCGCGGGACCGGCTTGTCCTCGTAGAACTGGCCGAGGAAGGCGTCCATGATGGCCCCGCACTCGTCGACCGGTGGCCTTGGAGTGGGGTGGGAGTGGGGTTTCCTTGCGGTTTCCATGCCGTTTGAACCCCCTTCCGTAGGGGTTTCATCGGCCTTCCAATCGCCTTCCAGCAGGGTTTCAGCCTCCGCTACCATGGTGTTAACCCGCGGAAAGTAGGCGCGATTGCCCCAGTTCTGGCCCGCGCGGAAGAAGAAAACCTGCACGCAGGCCTGGCCTCCTTCCACGTGCAGGGCGAAAACGTCGGCCTCCTCCACGCTTTGAGGGTTGATCGACTGCTCCATGGAGATGGCGGAGAGCGCGCGGATGCGGTCGCGGAGCTTGGCGGCGCGCTCGAACTCCATGTCCTCGGCGGCGGTGGTCATGTCGGCGGACAGCCGGGTGAGCACCGCGCGGGACTTGCCGCACAGGAACTGGTGCGCCTCGTTGGCCAGCTCCCCGTAGTCGGCCTCGCTGATCAGCCCAGTGCAAGGCGCCGAGCAGCGCTTGATCTGGTGCAGCATGCAGGGGCGGGTGCGGCTGTCATAGACGCTGTCCGAGCAGGAGCGGAGCAGAAAAGCCTTCTGCAGGATGTTCACCGTGCGGTTCACCGCCCAGGTGCTGGCGAAGGGGCCGAAGTAGTCACCGGGGATGGTGTGGGCGCCCCGGTGCTTGCGCACCTGGGGGGCGGGGTGGTCACGCCTGAGCAGGATCTCGGCGAAGCTCTTGTCGTCGCGCAGCACCACGTTGAAGCGGGGCTTCAAGCGCTTGATAAGGTTGGATTCCAGTAGCAGCGCCTGGGCCTCGGTCTCGGTGGTGATGAACTCCATCGAGCGGGTCAGGGCGACCATGTGGCCGATGCGCTGGGAGTGGAACCGGCCCTGCGCGTAGTGGCCCACCCGCTTCTTCAGCGAGCGCGCCTTGCCCACGTACAGCACCTCCGCCGCCGCCCCGATCATGCGGTAGACGCCGGGCGCATCGGGCAGCCGCTTCACCTCGTCCTGGATCAGGGCCACGCCGGCGAGGCCGCTCGGCGCCGGGTCGGACGTGTCGGAGGGCGGGGCGAAAGTGGAAGGGGGCGCCAGAACGTCGCTCATCAGCCCTCATATAGGCCGGCGCGGACTCCAGGTCAGCGGGGTCCAGGTCAGCGGAGTCGGGGCCGTCTCGCCGCGGCCAGCAGCAGGGCGGCGGCGGGGATCAGCCATAGCACCCGCGCCTCATACCGCGCGAAGGGGCCGGAGAGCACGCCGCAGACCGCCGCGTTCAGGGCCACCGCCAGCACCATCAAGGCGACCGTAGCGTAGGCGCGCAAGGCCGGGTCTCGCCAATCCACCAACCTGGCACTCGCCGCTTCTCGGGGCCGGCTGAGCTCGCGGCCAAACACCATGCCCAGCCAGCCAAGGGCGCCGAGCGCGAGCGCGGCGTCCACCTCCGACATCAGCACCGCGGGGACGTGCAGGATGCAGCCCCCCACCTCCGGGTCGCAGGGTTTCTCGTGCAACAGCAGGGGCTTGAGCGTCGTGGTCTTCCAGTATTCGTCGCTGAGATAGAAGGCGGGATCACGCAACGGCTCGTCGTAGCCGACGGTGACCAGCTGGCGGCCCCAGTTCTTCAGCGCCGCGCCCACTTCGCGCACGGGGTCGTAGGCCACGGCGTGAAGGACGAAGCCGCGCTCCTCCCGCTCAAGCTTCAGGCGGGTGTGGTAGTCGGCGCTGTTGAAGATGCCCGTGCCCGGATCGTCGGACCATAGAATGTCTTCGGTATTGTCCAGCGGCGCGCGCCGATAGGCGCAGAGCGTCAGCTTCTGCCCGGCGGCGCAGGCGTGGCGCAGGTACTCCCGCCCCGGTCCGTCCGCGAGCACCCGGGCGGTGAGGAAGGGCGGCCGGCCCAGCTCGTCGCCGGTGCGCAGCTTGATCGCCACGCCGTAAGCCTTGCTGGCCAGAAGCGCGACCAGCACAGCGCCCGCCACCAGCGCGCCCCGGCCTGCCAGCACGCGCCAGGGCGCCCGCCGCCACGCCAGCCATCCCAGCGCCAGCACGCCGATGCCCAGCGCCGTGAGCAGGTTGGAGCCGTGGAAGTTCACGCAAGCCGCCAGCAGCAGCCACAACCCGGCCTTGCCCCACCCCCTGAAGCGGTCGCCGTACAGCGTGACCAGCAGGGTCGCGACGATGCAGAAGCCGGAGAACAGGTCTGGCATGGCGAAGCCGGTGAACACCGGCAGGCTCGACCCCGCCGAGAGCGCCGCCATCGCCGTCAGGTAGGACCGCGGGGCGGCTTCCGGCGCCACCGTGCGCCATAAGGTGTAGATGACACCCGCCGCCAGCACAGCCTGCGCCGCCGCCAGCAGCCACAAGGCGCCGATCCGCTCGCAGGCGTAGACAAACAGGCCGTAATAGACCGAGCGAGCGCCGTTCTGGTTGTGGACCGGCTCCTCGTCCTGGTCGCCCGGGTCGTGGAGGCGGTCGTCGATGTCGCCGAAATTGATCGGCGGCGCGCCCCGGGTGATCCAGAGGTCCAGCGCCTTCACCACGTCCTTGCCTTGGGAGAAGTAGTCGTCGGTGTCGGTGAACACCGTCGGGCGCCCGATCAGAAGCGTCACCGCCATCAGCATCGCCGCTCCGAGGGCTATCTGGATGGACGCCCGCGGTCGCCGACGCGGAAATCTAAACTCCTGAAACCAGCCTCCAAGGGTTCGGGAGGGTCGTCCGGCGGCGGACGCGCCTGTCGTCCTGGATTGCGGGCCGGCGTCGAGGCGTCGGAGCAGGGTCGCTGCGGGCCAGGACATGAGGACGGAGCAGCTCCGAAAGGGTTATCCGCACGAAAGCACGGGCGGACGGGCGAACGGCCCGGCGAAACGCCGTAGACTGCGCCGATTTGGCTCAGGCCGACAACAGTCTGATCCGTAGAGCTTATCTGACGTCGAGCGTCAGCCTACAAAGACGTAAGCCGCGTCGAGCTATGCCGGCGATGTCGCATCGCTACACCAGCGATGCGTTCACTTCTGAGCTGGAAGCGGCCATGGCCTCCCTCGTCTTCCACGACCCCTCCGGCCGGCGCGGGCGCCGGGCCAGCCTGGCGCTCGGCCTGGTGCTGGCGGCTGTGTTCGCCATCCTGTCGGCGTTCGCAGCGACGCTCGCCATCGCGCCGCTGATCCCATCGGTGGCGTTCCGCAACCCCAAGGTGCTGACCTCGCTTGGCGTCGGCCAAGCGCCCGGCCGCGCGCACGCGGTCTGGACCCGTGTTCCCCGGCCGACGGGAGCGCTGGGGTCGCGCGCCAAGCCGCTCAGCATCGGCTTCTACGTGAGCTGGGACGAGATCAGCCGCCAGTCCCTGGCCGACCACGTCAACCAGCTCGACATCGTGGCGCCCCAGTGGATCCTGCTGAAGGACGCGGCGGGGAACGTGGACGTCACCGCCGACCCCCGCGCCGACAGGCTGATCGCGGGCGCCGCGCACCGGCCGGCCGTCATGCCGCTGGTGTACAACGCGTCGGACAAGCTGTGGGACGGCAAGACGGCCGACGCCGTGCTGACCGACCCGGTCGCCCGCGCCCGCCTGATCGCCAGCCTCGCGGACCTCGCCGCCAGG
>CAXTRP010000243.1:4681-5323 GCA_964246615.1 uncultured Caulobacteraceae bacterium
TGGAGAACATGTCCGCCAGGGGACTGGCGGCCTATCCAGGCTTCATCGCCCAGGCCAACGCCGCCTTCAACAAGTCCGGGCGCGAGATCTGGGTGACCGCGCCATTCGACGACAGCGCCTGGCCGGTGACGGCGCTGGGGAAGGCCGCGGACACCCTGGTGCTGATGGCCTACGACGAACATTATTGGACGGGCGAGGCGGGCCCGGCGGCGAGCCAGGGCTGGTACGAGAGGAACCTAGCGCGCACCTTCAAGGGGCTGAACCCCGACCATACGGTCGTGGCGCTGGGCGCCTTCGGCTACGACTGGAGCAAGGGCGGCAAAGCCGACGGGGTGACCTTCCACGAGGCGACCCTCGCCGCCCACGACAGCGACGCCAAGATCAACTTCGACGCCACAGCGCTCAACCCGACCTTCAGCTATGCCGACGAAGAGGGCGTTGCGCACACCGTCTGGTTCCTGGACGCCGCCACCCTGTACAACCAGGTCAAGGTCGCCGACGCCTGGCGACCGCGAGGCTATGCGCTCTGGCGCATGGGCTCGGAGGACCCCGGCGTCTGGAAGGTGCTTGGCCAGCCTTATGGCGCGGCCACAACCGACCCGCTCCGCCAGATGGCCCCCTCCCCGGACGTGGACTTCGACG
>CAXTRP010000244.1:0-5304 GCA_964246615.1 uncultured Caulobacteraceae bacterium
CGCCCGGTTCAAAGCGCACGAGCTGGCCTTCTACGAAAAGCTGGACGCCGCGCCGGACGAGATGTGGAGCCTGCCCGATGGCCGGACGCTACGGGTCGTGCGTCAGCCGCACCCGTTCGGCGGCCTGCTGCTGGTGTTCTCCGACATCACGGGCGAACTCAAGCTGCGCGCCCAGTACAACGCCCTGGTCCAGGTGCAGCAGGCGACGCTCGACAAGCTGAACGATGCGGTGACGGTGTTCGGCTCCGATGGACGGCTGCGTCTGCACAACGAGGCTTTCGAGCGGTTCTGGAACATCACGCCCCAGGCCCTGTCGGATGCAGGCGATTTCGACGGGGTGGTGTCGCTTTGCACGCCGCTCGTCCACGATCGAAACTTCTGGCGCGAGGTGAAGGCCCGCGTGGCGGACCCCGATCCTCAGGCGCGGGCCCCCATCGGCGGCGAGATCAGGACGTCGGACCAGCGGGTGGTGGCCTACCAGACACGGCCCCTGCCCGACGGGGCGACGCTCGTCGGCTTCGACGACATCACCGCGACCCGCAAGCTCGAGCAGGCCCTGGTGGACCGGTCGCAGGCCCTGCAGGAGGCCGAGCGGCTCAAGCGCGACTTCGTGGGCAACGTCTCCTATGAGCTGCGGACGCCGCTCACCACCATCATCGGCTATTCGGAACTGCTCGATCGCCAGGGCGAGGCCCTGCCGGAGCGCTCCCGAGGTCATGTGGCGGCTGTGCGGACGGCGGCAGCCCAGCTCGCCTCCTCCATCGACGACGTGCTCGACATGGCCCAGATCGACGCCGGCGAGATGGCGCTGAGCCTTGGCGATGTGGACGTCACCGCCCTGCTGCGCGCCGCCGCCGGACGCGCCGAGCGCGACGCGGAGGCGGCCGAGGTGCTGGTGCGGGTGGCGGAGGAGCCGGCGGGCGTGATCCGCGCCGACGGCCGCCGCCTGGCCCAGGCGCTGGACCACCTGATGACCAACGCCATCCGCTCCACGCCCGCCGGGGGCGAGGTGGTGCTGGACGCCAAACGCGCGCAAGGCGAGGTGAAGGTGCGGGTGAAGGACACCGGGCGCGGCATCCCCTTTCACGTCCAGGCCCACATCTTCGACCGCTTCGTGGGCCGCGACCGGGGCGGACCGGGGCTGGGCCTGGCCCTGGTCAAGGCGCTGGTGGAGCTGCACGGCGGCTGGGTGGCGCTGGAGAGCGAGCCGGGGGCCGGCGCGACCTTCACCCTGCACATGCCCGAAACGGCCTACCCCGGGTCGGCGCATCCCGAACTGCAGTTCTGAGCCCCCGAGACCAAGAACGGCTTTGGCCGGGGGGCGGGCGTCGAGCGTCGAGCGTCGAGCGTCGAGCGCGCCTTAGCGAGACTTCCGCTGGGGCGGGACGTGACAATGTATCTTCCGGCCGAGCCTGCAGGCGTCGCCCCTTGCACATTGCCGCGCGCTCGCCCAACCTAACGCCATGGACGGCACATGCGCCCACCACGCTGAGACGCACGTCAGTGACGAGGCCCTGCAAGCCTCGCTGCAACGCGCGGAGGCCGTGGCGACGCGTGAAGGCGAGAAGTGGACGCCCTCTCGCGCCCGGGTCTACGAGCTGCTGCTGCGAGCCGGGGGGCCGGTCAAAGCTTACGACCTGATGCCGGCCTATTCCGACGACAAGACGACCAAGCCGCCGACCGTCTATCGGGCTCTCGAATTCCTTGAGAACCTTGGTCTCGCCCATCGAATCGCGAGCCTGAGCGCCTTCACGGCGTGCAAGGATGGCGGTCCCACGCATGCAGCCTCCTTTCTGATCTGTACCTGCTGCGGATCGGCGGAGGAGATCACGCCGGACTTGGCCGCGATCATCGCGCGGGCCGGGTCGCGCCGGGAGTTCGAGCCGCATGCCGCGACGCTGGAAATCCGAGGCCTCTGCAAGTGCTGCAACAGATAGGGCCGGTCGCCTGCAGCTAGGCGGTCACCGTCCTACGACGGGCGCTATATTATAACGTGAAGCCGGACGACGGCCGCTGCAATTGCCGCCTTGTTTCGGGGCGAAGACCGCTGAGGCGCCGACTGGCGGTCTTCGCTTGTCCTCACCGTGCGCCTATATCCGTCTTGTCCTGGATAGCCTGGCTGGAGCGCCCTTGTCCTCGCCGTCTGCGCCGCGTCAAGCCAACCGTCGCCGCTTCGTTCAGGGCCTCGCCGTGGCCATCGGTGCGGCGTCGCCCGGTCTGGCGAGGGCTCAAGGATCAAGCCCGGCGAGCAGTCCGATGGGACCAGGCGCCGATCTGACGATCGGAGTGACGCCGGTCAACGTCACCGGCCGCATGCGCATGGCCAACACCGTAAACGGCTCCCATCCAGGACCCACGCTCTACTGGCGGGAGGGCGATGCGGTGGCGATCAAGGTCGTCAACCAGCTGCGAGAGCCCACCTCGATTCACTGGCACGGCCTGCGCGTGCCGGCGGAGATGGACGGGGTGCCGGGGCTGTCGTTCCGCGGCATCGAACCGGGCGAAAGCTTCACCTACCGCTTCCCGCTGAAGCAGGCCGGGACGTACTGGTACCACAGCCATTCGGGCATGCAGGAGCAGATGGGGCTGCATGGCGCCCTGGTGATCCGTCCCCGCGGTTCGGAGCCCCACCCTTACGATCGGGAGCATGTCGTCCTGCTCAGCGACTGGACCGACGAGGATCCCATGGCCATCGTCGCCAACCTGAAACAGCAGGGCGACTACTACAACTACGGCCAGCGCACCGTGGGCGACCTCGCGGCCGAGCTGAAGCGGGACGGCGTGGGCGCGACGCTGCAGGAGCGGGGCATGTGGGCGCGCATGCGCATGGCGCCGTCGGATATCCTGGACGTGAGCGGGGCGACCTACACCTATCTGGTCAACGGCTTGGCCCCCCGAGCCAATTGGACCGGCCTGTTCACTCCTGGCGAGCGGGTGCGGCTTCGCATCATCAACGCCTCGGCCATGACGCTGTTCGACCTGCGCATTCCGGGGCTGGAGATGGACGTGGTGCAGAGCGACGGCTGCGACATCCATCCGGTCACGGTGGACCAGCTGCGGATCGGGACGGCGGAGACCTACGACGTCATCGTGCGGCCGACACAGGATCGCGCCTACACCCTGTTCGCCCAGGCCATGGACCGCTCCGGCTACGCCCGTGCGACGCTGGCGCCACGCCGGGGCATGAGCGCACCCATCCCGCCCATGGACCCCCGCCCTGTACGCACCATGGCCGACATGGGAATGGCGGGCACGGGCGCGGCCGGGATGTCTCCGACGGGCGGCATGAAGATGGCCGGCATGGAGATGGCAAGCATGGAGATGGCCAGGGGGTCCGAAGCGGCTCCGGCGATGCGCGCCATGTCCGGCATGACCCCTGGCGCGGCGCCGACGCCCCAGGCCGCGATGCCCATGCCGATGATCGCGTCAACGGACCCGCAGGCCGCCCTGCCGACATCCGACGCCAGCGGCGCCTCCGAGCGGGCGATCAAGTCCAGCGTGGACGTGGACAATGTGGCGATGCAAACCCGCGACCGGCTCGGCGAGCCCGGTGATGGGCTGGACCACGAGCGCCGCCGCACCCTGGTCTACACCGACCTGAAGGCGCTGACGCCCGCGCCGGACCGCCGCGCACCGACGCGTGAGATCGTCTTCCATCTGACTGGAAACATGCAGCGCTGGAGCTGGGGGTTCGACGGCAAGCCCTTCTCCGACGCCCCGCCGGTGCACCTGAAGCTCGGCGAGCGGGTGCGCTTCGTGCTGATCAACGACACCATGATGGAGCACCCGATCCACCTGCACGGCCTCTACAGCGAGCTGGAGAACGGTCAGGGCGCAGGCCGGCCGCTGAAGCACACCGTGCTGGTCAAGCCGGGGGAGCGGCTGAGCTATTTGGTGAGCGCGGACACGCCGGGCCACTGGGCCTTCCACTGCCATCTGATGTACCACATGGAGACCGGCATGTTCCGCACCGTGGTGGTCGCCTGATACGGGCGATCGTCTGCGCCATCGCTGTGGCCCTGGCGACGGGACCTGTCGCCGCCATCGCCCAGACGCCCGGCGCCGATCCGAACAACGCTGCGCCCTTCGGCTCGCCCGTGGACGACCGGCGGGTCTACGTACACGGGCTGCTCGACGAGTTGGAAGGCCGGCTGGGCCCTGACCAGACCTTCCGCTGGGAGGGCGAGGGCTGGATCGGAAACGACACCGACCGGCTCTGGCTGAAGAGCGAGGGCGAGGTCACCCGCGGGCAGGTCAGCGACGGGCAGCAGGAGGCCTTCTACGACCGCCCGGTCACCGCCTACTTCGACCTGCAGGCTGGCGCCCGTTACGACCTGGACTCGCTGCGCGGCCGGGGTTGGGCAGCGTTGGGGGTGGAGGGGTTCGCGCCCTACTACGCCACCGTGTCGGCCACGGTGTACGCCAGCGACAGCGGGCGCTACGCCGCCAAGCTGCAAGCGGCGGACGAGCTCCATTTCACCCAGCGCCTGATCCTTGAGCCGCAGGCGGAGCTGAACCTCTATACCCGCGACGATCCCGCCCGGCGGGTCGGCCCGGGCGCCTCCGCCCTCGATGCAGGTTTGCGCCTGCGCTACGAGCTCAGCCGCAAGCTCGCCCCCTATGCGGGGCTGACCTACGAGAAGAGCTTCGGCCGGACGGCGGACTTGGTGCGGAGCGCTGGCGGCCGGGCCGACGATCTGCGCTTCACCATGGGCCTGCGCAGCTGGTTCTAGCGGGCGCGCGGCTCCCGCCTGAGCACCACGAACGCTCCTACCAGCACCAGCCCCGCCAGGACGAACCAGGTGAACGCGTAGACCATGTGGCTATTGGCGAAGCGTATCACCGTGAGGCCGCCTATGGGCAGGCCGCCGGGGTTTGGCGTGGCGTCGGCGTCGACGAAGTAGGGAGCGGCGTCGGCCAGTCGTTGCGCGCGCAGGATGGCGCTGACGTCGCGGGAGTACCAGCGCCCCCGCGCCGGCGCATTGACCTGCAGGAACCCGCCGCCAGGCTCGGTGAGCCGCAGCAGGCCGCTCACCCGGGTCTCGCCCTCGACCTCGCCGGCCGCCCGTGTGGCGCGGTCCTTATGATCGGGCGGCGTGAAGCCGCGGTTGACCAGGACGATGAAGCCGGCGTCGGTGCGCAGGGGCGTCATGACCCAGTAGCCGGCGCCATAGTCGCTGACGGCCTGCACCAGGGTCTCATGACCGTTGAGGAAGCGTCCGCTCAGGCGCACGTGGCGATAGGTGTCACCAGCCTCGTACCCGCGACAAGCTCTGCGGCGCCTTCTTCGGGTGAGCCCCTCCG
>CAXTRP010000245.1:0-5258 GCA_964246615.1 uncultured Caulobacteraceae bacterium
CCATGACCGCCGCCCGGGCGGAGCGGGACGAGCGGACGCCCGCCACCGCACCCGCTTCCGTGAAGGACGCCCGCAAGGCCGCCGCGACCGCCCGCGCCCAGGTGGCGCCCCTGAAGCGCGCCATGGAGGCGGCGGAGACGCGCATGAACGCGCTCACCCGCGAGATCGCTCAGGCGGACCAGGCGATGTCCGACCCTGCCCTGTTCACCCGCGATCCAGCCCGCGCGGTGGCGCTGGGCAAGGCGCGGGCTGAGGCGTCCGACAGGCTGGCTTTGGCGGAAGCCGCGTGGATGGAGGCGGCCGAGGCCTACGAGGCGGCCAAGGCGGAGGTAGGCGTGTAAGCCCTTATCGAGGCGTGAACCGCTGTTGGGGCGAGACGGGTCCAGGCGGAACCGCTTTTCTTCGTCTCCCCAGGGCTTGTCCCTGGGGTCCAGCGCGCGTCGATTTGCCGGTCTAAGGGTTGCGCTCTGGGCCGCCCGCCACAGGTCCCGACAAGACGGAAAGCACGGACGATTCCAAGCAGGATCACCCCGCCTTAGCGCGTGGGGACAGGCGTCTCGCCACGATAGTCGTAGAAGCCGCGCCCGGTCTTCTTGCCAAGCCAGCCCGCTTCCACGTACTTCACCAGCAGTGGGCAGGGGCGATACTTGCTGTCGGCCAGCCCCTCGTGCAGCACGTTCATGATCGCGAGCACGGTATCCAGGCCGATGAAATCGCCGAGCTCCAGCGGCCCCATGGGATGGTTGGCGCCCAGCCGCATGGCGGTGTCGATGGCGTCCACGGTGCCGACGCCCTCGTAGAGCGTATAGACCGCCTCGTTGATCATCGGCGCCAGGATGCGGTTGACGATGAAAGCCGGGAAGTCCTCGGCGTTGGCGGTGATCTTGCCGAGCGTCTTGGCGAAGGCGACGGCGGCCTCGTAGGTCGGAACATCGGTGGCGATGCCGCGGATGATCTCCACCAGCTTCATCAGCGGGGCCGGATACATGAAGTGCAGCCCGATGAACCGCTCGGGCCGGTCGGTCACCGAAGCGAGCCGGGTGATGGAGATGGAGGATGTGTTGGACGCAAGGATTGTGCGGGCGCCGAGATAGGGCGTCAGGCTGCGGAAGGCCGCCTTCTTCACCTCCTCGTTCTCGGTCGTGGCCTCGATCAGCAGGTCGACATCGCCGACCGCTTCCAGCGTGTCCACGCTATGGATGCGCGACAGCGCGCCAGCCACGGCGCCGGCGTCCACCACGCCCTTGGCGAACAACCGGTTCAGCTTATCGCGGACGAGGTCGAGGGCGGACTGGCTGCGGCTGGTGTCGAGGTCGTGCAGTTTCACGTCGTAGCCGGCCATCGCGCAGACGTGGCTGATGCCGGCCCCCATCTGACCTGCGCCGACTACGCCGACCGTCTTGATATCGCTCATCTACCCGCCTTGCGCGCGGCTACAATTCGACCCCAGCCGGCGCGGTGAAACACTGTCAGAACTTAATGGATAAGACGTTGCTGCTTTGCACACAAGCATGGCCGCCCGTGGCCGTCACGCCGAAGTCAGGGCATGCAACCGGGCGTAGGCGCCGCCCTGCGCCACCAGTTGACCGTGGGCGCCCTCCTCGACGATGCGCCCGTCGTCGAACACCAGGATGCGGTCGGCGCCTCGGATCGTGGACAGGCGGTGTGCGATGACGATGGTGGTGCGTCCGGCCATCAGCGCCTCGGCCGCCGCCTGCACCTGGCGCTCGGTCTCCACGTCCAGCGAGGAGGTGGCCTCGTCCAGCATCAGGATGGGCGCATCCGCCAGAAAGGCCCGGGCGATGGCCACCCGCTGCCGCTCCCCGCCGGAGAGCTTCACGCCCCGCTCGCCCACCAGGGTGTCGTAGCCCTTGGGCAGGCGCATGATGAAGTCGTGCGCCCGCGCCCGCTTGGCCGCCACCGCGATCTGCTCAGCCGTGGCGTCCGGCCGGCCATAGGCGATGTTCTCAGACAGCGTGCGGTGGAAGAGCGCAGGGTCCTGGGGCACCAGGGCGACGGCGCGGCGGAGCGATGCCTGGGTCACCGTGGCGATGTCGGTCCCGTCGATGAGGATACGGCCGCCGTCCAGATCGTACAGGCGCTGCACCAGCTTGACGAAGGTGGACTTGCCAGACCCCGTCGGTCCCACCAGCGCCACCCGCTCGCCTGGCGCGATATCGAGGGAGAAGCGGTCGTAGATCTCCCGCTCCTGACCCTTGTAGCCGAAGCTGACCCGGTCGAAGACGACGCCGCCCCGAGGCGCCTGCCGCGGAACCGCCAGCTCGGCGGCCCCGGCCGCATCCGCCACCTGAGGCGCGGTGTCCATGTAGGCGGCGACGTCCAGGACGTCGTCCAGCCCCTTCTGCAAGTTGCGCGCGGTTTCGGAGAAGTTGCGCATGTAGCCGCTCATCAGCATGAACGAGGTGATGGCGAAGCCGACGTCGCCCGGCGTGGCGCGCCCATGCGCCCAGGCCCAGACCAGCAGCCCCGTGAGCCCCGCCTGCAGCGCAAACAGCAGCAGGTTCTGGCCCAGCCCCGCCAGGTTGAAGGCGTTCCAGGTGGCGATGGTGGTCTCGCGCCACCCTTGCGTCACCTCGGCGAACCGTGCGCTCTCCCGCGCCTCCGCCCCGAAGCTCTTCACCACCGCGTTGCCGCCGATGGCGTCGGAGAGCGCGGCGCCGATCCTGGTGTCGTAGGCGTTGGACTTCAGGTTCAGAGGCCGGATCAGCTTGGCAGAGACGACCAGGTTATAGGCCATGAAGACCACTACGGCGGCGGCGCAGAACACCCCCGCCAGCGGCCAGCGCAGCCCCATGGAGATGGACAGGCCGAACAGCACCACCACGCTCGGCCCCAGCATCAGGAACAGCGCGTCCGACACGCTGTCGTAGCCGTTCATCGCCCGGCTCACCCGCCGCACCGTCGCGCCGGCGAAGGTGTCGGCGTACCAGTCGGTGGAAAAGGACTGCACCCGCTCGAACGCGGCGTTGGACAGGTCTTCCATGTTGCGGGCCGCAAACGTGTTCATGGCGCGAAACGCCCGGTTGCGGACCAGGTAGATGAACAGATACAGCCCCGACAGCATGGCCCAACCGCGCCAGGCGGAGCCGGTCGCGTGCGCCGGCTGCGACACCGCGCCGATCAGGCCGCCGGCGGCCCACGGGATCGCCAGCTCGCCCAGCGTGGCGACCAGCATCAAGATGCCGAAGCCGACGAAACGGGCCGGCCGCCGCATCCACTGCCGCGCGACAAAGCCCAGCACCTTGCGCATAGACAGGGTCGCACGGCCCCCGCCGCCCTCTTCCTCGTCCTCGTCCTGCGCGTCCATGGATCGCGCAGATAGGGCGCTTCGGGTCCTGCGGCGAGGCGCGTCGCGCTTTTCGCACCCGGATTCATCGGGTGCAAAGCGCGATGGGCTATTTGCGGACGCGGGTCGAGAACCGGCCCGTCGGACAGAGTTCCCATGTTCAGGCACGCGATCATCCTGGCCGTCGCGGTGGCCGTCGCCCTGGGCATGGCCCAGGAGATGGCCAAGATCAGCTGTATTCGCGACCAAGCGCCGGCCGCCCAGTCAGCCCCCCCCCAGGATCCGGCGGCCATGCGAGCGATCGTTGCGGCCGCCTCGACCTCACCCGCCACCGTGGGCCCCGCTCCGTCGGTGACCACGACGTCTGCAAGCCTTGCGGCGGCGGACGCCCAGGTGGTCAAGGCCGCCGACGGCCACTATTGGGCCGACGCCCAGGTAAACGGCCGTCCCATCCGGTTCCTGGTGGACACGGGGGCGAGTTTCGTGGCCCTCACCCGCGGCGATGCGGAGCAGCTGGGCCTCAACCCCGGTGCGTTGACCTACGACGCGCCCGTGATCACCGCCAACGGCCGGACCCAGGCGGCCAAGGTTCAGCTGGATTACGTGGCCGTCTCCGGCGCGCGGGTGGAGCAGGTGCCGGCCATGGTCATCGCCGACGGTCTGTCCACCTCGCTTCTGGGCATGAGCTATCTCGGCCGGCTGTCCCGCTTCGAGGCGACGCCTACGAGCCTGATCCTGCGGCCTTGAGGCGAGTTTCTTACGCGGCCGCCGCGGGCGCCTTCAGCACGGCGTCCAACGCCTCGTCGATGACCTCAAGCCCCGCCCCCTGGACGCACGCGCCCGTGGTGAGCGCGCGTCGCCAGCGACGCGCGCCTGGCCGCCCGGAGAACAGGCCGAGCATGTGGCGGGTCATGGCGGCTAGCGGCGTTCCCCGCGCCAGCTGATCGGCGACGTAGGGGCGATATGCGTCCACCGCCTGCACGGCGTCGACCTCCCGCCCCTCCCCGAACACCCGCCGGTCCACCGCTCCAAGCAGGCCCGGATCGTGGTAGGCCGCGCGCCCGAGCATGACGCCGTCCACATGGGCGAGGTGCGACAGGGCCGCATCCAGGTCCGGCACCCCGCCGTTCAGCACCACCGTAAGCGCCGGCCGCTCCGCCTTCAGGCGATAGACGAGGGGGTAGTCCAGCGGCGGCACGTCTCGGTTCTCTTTGGGGCTCAGCCCCTTCAGCCAAGCCTTGCGGGCATGAACCGACACCTCACCCACGCCCGCCGCCATACAGGCGTCCACCAGGGTGAACAGGCTTTGTTCGGGGTCCTGGTCATCCACGCCGATGCGACACTTCAGGGTCACCGGGACGCGCACCACGGCGATCATGGCGGCCATGCACTCGGCGACAAGCGCCGGATCGCGCATCAGGCAGGCGCCGAACCGGCCGCTCTGCACCCGATCCGACGGACAGCCGACGTTGAGGTTGATCTCGTCATAGCCGAACTCCTCCCCGATGCGCGCCGCCTGGGCCAAGGCCACGGGCTCCGACCCGCCGAGCTGCAGCGCCACGGGGTGCTCTTCGGCGCTGAAACCCAGCAGCCGCTCACGGTCGCCGTGCAGCACCGCCATCGTGGTTACCATTTCGGTGTAGAGCCGCGCCCGCCGGGTGAGGGTGCGGTGCAGGACCCGGCAGTGCCGATCGGTCCAGTCCATCATAGGCGCGACCGCGAGGATCATCGTCTCCGATACAATCGAGCCGCCTGTCTGATCAAGGAAGCGTGGGAGGGCGACCGGAGCCAGGAACCGGAATGCACCGCGAACCTTATCCAGCGAGCGGCCAGCACCGCCGGAACAGGAGCCCCCATGGCGTTCATCAAGGCTTCCGACGGGACCCAGCTCTACTACAAGGACTGGGGCTCCGGCAGACCGGTGGTGTTCGTGCATGGCTGGCCGCTGAAC
>CAXTRP010000246.1:0-575 GCA_964246615.1 uncultured Caulobacteraceae bacterium
GCGCACCAGCATGCAGCCGCCGGCCCCGGCGGCGACCTTGCTGCGCGCATCGGTCACCCAGCGGAACGGGAACAGCATGTCGAAGAAGAAGACGAAGGCGGGGATCAGCAGCCGTTCGGCGAACGTCTGGCAGTGCAGCCGCACCATCAGCGACACCAGCACGAGCCGCCCGGCCTCAGCCCGGGCGACCAGCCGGCGCAGGTTGTAAGGCTGGTGGCCGATGTCGGCGTCGGTGAGCAGCAGATACTCCGGGCGGTCTTCGCTGGCGCGCGCGACGCCCTGGCTCACCGCCCACATCTTGCCGACCCAGCCGGGAGGCAGGGCGGCGCCGGCCAGCACCTCCAGCCGTGCGGCGCCCGGCAAGGCGCGGGCTGCGGCGGCCGTGCCATCGTCGCTCTGGTCGTCCACCAGCACGATGCGGCACGGACCCGGATAGTCCTGGGCCAGCAGGCTCCCGATGGAACGGGCGATGACGTCCGCCTCGTTGCGCGCCGGAACCACCACGGCCACCGCGGGCCAGGTCGCCGGCTCCGCAGGCTCGGCCCGATCGTCCCGCTCCCGCGCCAGCCAGAACA